>LDWW01000023.1 GCA_001045525.1 Chitinispirillum alkaliphilum
GATGCTTGTCAATAAGGTCTTTATCTATTTGGTTAGTCTCTTCCATTATTGGATCTGATGAATCGGGCTGTTCATTAAAAGTGTCATCGATTCTTAAGGACTCATCATCCCCGTCTTTTTCTGTTGACTTCTCAAGCTGATCGTAGGGTAGAAGCTCGATATCATCTTCATTTTCAGGTGGTGAGTGTTGTTGGCTTGAATCGATCCACTTATCAATTTCTCCAGTGACATCATCTCCTGAGAGTTGCTCATTTGTTCCATCCTCTTCGTTTGCAATGAGTTCGGAGTTTTCTTCTGGACTTTCATTTTTCTCTCTGGTGTCCAAAAGTGAATCGATTTTTGAGGCTACATCATCTCCTGAGAGTTGCTCATTTGTTCCATCCTCTTCGTTTGCAATGAGTTCGGAGTTTTCTTCTGGACTTTCATTTTTCTCTCTGGTGTCCAAAAGTGAATCGATTTTTGAGGCTACATCATCTCCTGAGAGTTGCTCATTTGTTCCATCCTCTTCGTTTGCAATGAGTTCGGAGTTTTCTTCTGGACTTTCATTTTTCTCTCTGGTGTCCAAAAGTGAATCGATTTTTGAGGCTACATCATCTCCTGAGAGTTGCTCATTTGTTCCATCCTCTTCGTTTGCAATGAGTTCGGAGATTTCTTCGGTGTTTTCATTTTTCTCTCCGGTGTCCAAAAGTGAATCGATTTTTGAGGCTACATCATCTCCTGAGAGTTGCTCATTTGTTCCATCCTCTTCGTTTGCAATGAGTTCGGGGTTTTCTTCTGGACTTTCGTTTTTCTCTCCGGTGTCCAAAAGTGAATCGATTTTTGAGGCTACATCGTCGCCTGAGAGTTGCTCATTTGTTCCATCCTCTTCGTTTGCAATGAGTTCGGAGTTTTCTTCGGTGTTTTCATTTTTCTCTTTGGTCTCTAAAAGAGAATCGATATTAGAAGCCAAATCATCGCCTGAGAGTGTACTTTCAGCTTCGGTTGAGTTTGTATCCTGGGGAGTGGCCCGAAAATCTAAATCCTCATTGTCTAAGGACTCGGCATCTGACCCCGTAGCCATCACATCCTCGATTTTTGATTCAAGGTCACCTACAGGGGATTTCTCCTGATCTTTTTCAGACCTGAAATGGTCTGGAGAGTGTGGGGTAAGTTCTGCATTTTCAATTTCGATGTCAAGGATTTTGAAGATATCAGTTTCTCCGGAAGAGGGATATCTTGCGGAAAGGTTCTTAACAGAGTCATTTTCCGGGTCAATAGAGAGTAGAATATTATAAAGGTCCGCGGCTTTTTCTACCTGTTCCTGACGGGCATAGATATCTGCAAGCATTTTAATTGCCACGTGGTTTTTAGGGTCGATTCTGCAGACTCTGGAAAATTCTTCTGTAGCTTTGGAATAGTTTTCCTGTTCGAGAAAACATCTGCCTAAAATTATCCTTCCGGTTATATATTCAGAGTGCACTTCCAGGCCCTGGGAGCATAGTTCTATGGCATGTTCGATATTACCATTTTTTCTGTGTATGTCCGCAACTCGTGAAAAAATTCGGGACTGGGGATTTTCTTCAAGAGTTTTTTCGAGTGATTCGACTTCTATCTCCCGTTTTTCAACAGCCATTAACCGCCTCCGCAAATATCCGGTAAGAACAGGATGGTTCTGATGGTGAATGTTACAATCAAACTGCTCATAACCAGTGAACAGTTGTGTTAAATATTACCACTCATATATTCATTATTCAATAAGACCGGTAAAAGAGTCCACGAATGTTTGTTACTATGAAGGAGCTGGCAATATCATATGGTTGAAATATACCATTCGGGCCAGGTCTCATAAAAAGTAACGGGTAAGGATTATTCTTCAGGAAATATACTTTATATATACAAATATATAGCAATGCAGAGATAAAATTAAACTTTGAAAAAAAGTTAAAGTTAAAAGGTGGCTGTGCCGATATACAATAAGGGGGAGTTGGACTTGTCGGTGTTGGTGAAAAAAATAAAATTTAAGTGTCCCATTAGCAGCGTCGATAATCTTAGTAGATAAAAAACAGTAGGGATTCAAGGGATTGAGTTAAAATTACTCCAACAAGGATGTTGGTTATGCGTATTAATCATAACATATCTTCAATGATAGCTCAGGGGTCGATTGCTGGAGTAAATCGATCAATGAGCACCTCGCTTCATAGGCTTTCCACAGGTCTGCGAATAAATTCTGCAGCTGATGATGCTGCTGGATTGGGCGTGTCAGAAACTTTGCGTACTCAGGTGCGTGGCATGGGCCAGGCGATGAGAAATACCCAGGATGCAATAGCTCTGTTGAATATTGCTGACGGAGCCCTTAATGAGCAGGCTGAAATTCTGCAGAGAATGAGAGAACTTGTAATTCAGGCCAAAAATGAGACCTATACTCAAACTGAACGTGACTACATGGGTATAGAATTCAATGCTCTGATGCAGGAGCTTGATCGTATTGCAGAAACAACCAAATACAATAAGATGCAGATATTTGCTACCCCGGCAAGCAGCGGTAACAATCTCAATGGTGTATATCTGGATTCTTCAGCGGAAACAGATCCACTCACTGCGAATAAAACAAGGCGGGCAAGGGATGTAAATGATGGTCCAATAGGTGACACTGACAGAGCTAGCGGGCACCATTTTAACATGATGATTGGTGCAAATTACAGTCAGGAAGATATGGATGCCTTTGCGGAAGCAACCAACCATTATGGGGCGGGGGCAGCAAATATGCTCACCATTTCCTTTGGGCAGATGGATTCCAATGCTCTTTTCCATATGGCCCCCATAAATGCAATGGGGGAATTTGGGTTGGATGGAATGGGGTATTTCGGTGATTTTTCATGGGATCCGGAGACCAGTTTTGGTGACATGTCCATAGAATTTGCATTGGGAGGGGAAGCTACAGTTGTAGATAAACTGAACATAATGCTTAAGGTTATTGATGGCGGAAAAGATCTCAGTGATGCAGAGAAACAACTCCTGTTTGTCGAGAGTACTGACAGTCCTACCGGCCTTGATCGTGTGAACAGAATGAGATCCTACATTGGAGCTATGACCAACCGTCTTGAACATACGCTCAATAATCTTGTGAGCCAAACAAATAACACCCAGGCTGCAGAGAGCCTTATAAGGGATGCTGATTTTGCGGCTGAAACCGCCACTTTTACAAGAAATCAGATCCTGACCCAATCCTCCACTGCCATGTTAGCTCAGGCCAATTCAGTTCCACAGATGGTCCTGAGTCTTCTGGGTTAAACGCTGCGGTTCTTTTCTGACATTTATGAGTTGAGAACGCCATGTTTTCAACTCATTTTTATTGTTGGGGCAGTTTTTGGAAAAACCAATACAGAAACGTATTTTTGAGTGTAAGATTGGTAATTTCATCCCGGATTTCTTGTGAACTCAGTTTATTCAATCGATAAGTTTTCTGTATGTGTGAACGCTTCTGATTTCCTTTATAATCAGCTTAGGGAAATAGTTTCATCTTTCTGCTTATCTGTCGATTCTCCTGTCTACAATCTTCATGTAAAAAGTGTAAGTGAAATAAAAATACCCTCAGATTCACTAAGCCGAGGAGATTGTTTCTACACCCAGTCTGATGATCTGTCTTTTTGTCTGATTAGCGAGCTGATACGTTTTGAAATATGTCTGCAGGAAAAAGAGGCAGTTCTTGAGGTTTGTGATCTCTCCGGACAGGATTCGTTGTCTTTTATCCTCTATGCACTGAAATGGTATATCTCTTTTATAACCATACATGAAGGGGGAATACCTCTTCACTCCTCATCCGTATTTGCTTGTGATAGAGCTTTTCTCTTTGCAGGAGAATCCGGGGCGGGAAAATCTACGATCTGTTCCATACTCTCATCTCATCCTGGAGGGTTCAGAAGAGGAAGTGATGAGTTTAACCTTTTGTTCATAACTGATGAAGGTGTGAAAGTCTTCCCAACACCATATACCTCTTCTGCCGGAGACTGCCAGTTCTTTGGTGGCATGGATCTTAAAAAACTCTATATAATCAAAAAAGCAAGTTATAACTGTACTCATCCTCTTGCTTTCAGAAACAAGTATTACAACTGTCTCAAAAACATTTACACAAAACCGGCCAGCTCCTATCTTGCAGAAAAGATGTTTGAAAATGTTGAAATTGCAGCCTGTGCAGTTGACTGCAATGAATTATACTTTGCAAATAATAATTCACTGAGAAAATTCTTATTATCTGAAAACGGATTAAATTATGAATTGCAGAATTAACAAGCAATTATCCATTCGCAAAATTGATGATGAAGTATTTATATATAACCGGGATAAATCCCTTGTACACGCGTTCAATAAAACGGGTGTGAAGTTTTGGGAAGCTTTGAGCCAAAACATACCGTTTGAAGAGTTAAGGGATGAAGTTCTGAATGAATATGAAGTTGAACCGGAGCAGCTTAAAAAAGATTTCCAAGATTTTAAAAACCAGTTAGTAAACCTGGGGATTATTGAGTATCATGATTGAAAGCGCAATTGGTAAAAAACTGGATGCCCTGGTTCAGAGAGGATTTTTGAGATCTGCATGTATTGAACTTACACAGAAGTGCAATATTGCATGTGACTACTGTTATTTGACACAAAAGAAACATCAGCTTGAGCTGCCGGAAGTGAAATCAATAGTGAATAGAATTGATGAACTCGGAGTTTTAACACTGATGCTTACTGGCGGAGAGATTTTTTACAGAGATGATATTATAGAAATACTAACCCATATTTTTAAAAAAGGGTTTTTCGACATTGTAATGCTTACCAACGGAACCGCTTTCACAAAAGAACACCTCGGTTTCCTTTCGGATAACTCTGACAGGTTTACCTCCATCAGGTTCTCATTTTTTTCCCATATTCCAGACGTGCATGATGGATTCGTAAAGAAAAAGGGGGCGTTCAGTAAAGCCTTAAAATCCGCACAGCAGCTCAGGGATGCAGGAGTAAATGTTAAGGTAATAATAAATCTTCTGGAACAAAATGTCGACAACTTCGGAGAAACAAAATCATATTTCACTTCACAGGGCTTTCAGGTAAGTATTGGTATAGCAAAGACTTTTCCCGATAAACATATTAAAGAGAACTATGAAAGTACAACGACAACTGATTTTTACCGGAAATTTTTCGATCAAATGGATGAAAAAGTACGTAAAGGAATGATGCGTGTTTATGATAAAGAAACAAAAAACAATAGATTGAAAGAATCGTTGTGTTCCAGCATGTTCGGGATTGCAACTGTTCTGGCTGATGGAACTTTGGTTCCCTGTCTTGCATTCAGAAATGTGCCTTTCGGCAATGTGCTAACTGATCCGCGGCCGATTACCCGGATTTTTTCAGAATCACCCTTGTATCAGAAATTAAAGAAAACGACACGCTCTGATGTGGTATCCTGTAAAGATTGCAGACATGTCAATTATTGCAGGCCATGTCCGGGCGCCATGCTCGAAGAGAATAATTCTTATCTTCAACCATGCAGTCAAATGTGTAATTATGTTGAATCACTCCATAACGTCTGCTCCTGATCCGTATAACAAGTATAAGGCTCTGCTTGCGGATGGCGAAGCTGTCACCTTTACTTTACAGGGCAGATCAATGGAGCCATATATGAAAGAGGGTCAGGAAATCTCGGTTGTTAAAACAGATAAGCTGCACCGAGGGGATTGTTGTCTTATTAATTACAGAAACAGACTGTTGTTACACCGACTTGTCAAAACAGGGAAATCTGGATGCATTTTTATGGGGGATAATTCCCATACTTTTGAAATTGTGGATAGTAAAGATGTGTTGGGTGTTTCGGAAAAATCTACAAATGTTTCAATGCGTAAAATTTTAATCTCCGGTGTTGATCTTTGTGTTATCAGACTGGATCAAACTTTTCGCCTTAAAAAAAAATCCATTGTCTGGCGTATCAGAAAGAGAATTATGGCACTTTTATTCAGAGGTTTTTATGAAGAAAGAATATGAAAAACCGGAAGTCTTTACAGAGGATATCAGTTTGAGATTCGTAGGAGCCTGTTGTGAGGGCAGTACTGACGGAATGATTCCCGGACATACTCATGCATTTTTGTGCGGGCCGGCCTGCACCTATGTTTATGATGATTATCATTCGGCATGATTCACCAGACTTCATTTTTGCCGGGATATAAGCTTTCTGAACTTGTCTTCAAAACAGCGGAAAGCTAAAGCACAAGGATTTCTCACCAGGGAGCATTCAACTAATAATTGCCGCAGGTTTCGTCGTATACCCGTATACCGTTTGTGGCTCAACCTGTTCACAAGGAACTGAGCCCAAAAAAATGATCTTAGTTCAACTGGTAATTTGGTATTTCTCTCTCTTGCATATCTTTTTAACAATGCATTTCCGAAGGGTTCGATTCCACTTCTCTTCAACAACTGTTGAAACGTACTCCAGCAAAATCTGTTTTGATTTATAAGTGTTTCAATCTCTTCAAATGTGCTTTTCTTGAACCGCTCTGCTATGTGTACCAAACTATGACATATAAGAATGAGCAGGGCGTCTTCATTGCCTGAAAGCATCCTGACTTCAGTTTGGAACTCCGCACGGCTGAACAGCTCTTCGGTTGGGAGGTGAAATCGTTCCGGGCGATTGAGCTGGTGATGGATCTCAAGCTTAACAGCAATGCCATTATGGTCATACGTAAATGCCTGCTCAAACCGCCACGGATCCGGTTGGTGTTTAGTGAATGAATCATGATCAGAGAAAAATTCAATACATTTTTGATAATCTGCTTCTCTGACAAGCAGATCAATATCTGTCATTGACCTGGTGGTAAGATTTCGGGACAGACCAGAGCAGATAAGATGTGCCCCTTTGATGGGCAGATAGTGAATGTTGAGATGCGCAAAAAATTTATCAAGGTCTTCAAGTACAGAACCATATACGAGTTGAGAAATAGCCCAGTTTTTTCCGCTGCTGGGTTCTCTATTCATCACTAACTTGCAAGGTGCTGTTTTGGTTGTCTGATTTGTGATTTTCGGCACTGATTACCCTATAAGTATGGGTTTTGGAGAGTTTTAGCATTTTTGCAATTTTGGTACCCGGTATTCCTTTTCTGTAGAGCTGGATGATTTCCTGATTTCTGTCGCTGTGCTTGTTTTGAACAGGGGGAATACCATGTTTTTTTCGTATCTGGTGCACAGCCTGTCTGCTGATTCCAAACAGCGCCCCGATTTCGCTGTCACTATGATATTTCTTTTGAAGCTTTTCAAGCTGGCTTTTACTGATTTTTTGCATCATGAACCCCCAGGTATATCGGTGTATAGTTTGAATATACCTGGAGACCGAATCGTGTATCAAGTATTGGAGGGGCGTTCTCTGCTGATGCGATGCAATTTCCTTTTTGCAACATACCAACCCAGGACAGCTCCAAACAGAAATGTGTGGGCTACAAATCCCTGCCAGAACTGATTGGCCTGTTCCGGAAACCAGATCCAGCCTGCAGCAGGGGCGATGATGTAGAAATTAATAATCCACATGAGAAATCCATACGCACTGCCTGCTCCGATTATGATTGCCGGAGTTGATCTTAGAAAGGAGAATTTGGAGATTATCGAGGCAAATATTGCTCCGGTGATTAATGAGTATGCAATATGTATGGAGGTACCGGTCCAGATGATTGTTGTCAGAGGTATTTGGAGGGTGAGTGCCTGAGGGCCCAAAACGATTGCGCCGATCATTCTTAGTGGAGAGAAGAAATCATCCACCAATATGAGTGCTACGATCATTTCAAAAAGGGCAAAGGTAATTGCTGCAATAAAGCCTCCTATAAGGCCTGTTTTGGCCCATGATTTCAGGTCGACCTGTTGATGATTCATTGATGCGTTTTCCCGAGCCATTTCCATAAAGGCCTCCGGTTAAGGTTTGCAATTATCCACCGGTTTCAAAACCTGGGTATAGAGTCATTCCGCCATCGATGTAGACAGTGGCTCCATTTATATAGTCAGATTGATCGGAAGCAAGCCATACTGCACATCTTCCAACTTCTCTGGGCTCACCTATTCTTTTATATGGAATCAGTTTCATAAGTTCTTCGTAGGCTTCATGGTTTTGCCATGTCTGGATGTTAATGGGCGTTCTGATAGCTCCGGGAGAGATGATGTTCGCTCTGATTCTGTACTGAGCGACTTCCTGGGCAATGCTTTTGATCAGCATAGCCACTCCACCCTTAGAGGCTGCATAGTTTACATGTCCCGCCCAGGGGATAATGTCGTGTACCGAAGCGATACTTAGAATTTTACCTGCGCTGCAGGAGGTGTTTTCAATTATACCTTGTTTTTTGAATATCCTAACAGCTTCACGTGAACACAAAAACTGACCCCTGAGATTTATCCCGATAACTTCATCGAATTGTGCTACGCTCATATCCACAAGAGGTGCATCTCTTTGAATTCCTGCATTGCACACCACAATATCTATGTGGCCGAATCGTTTTTGGGCGGCATTAAACATCGAGAGAACTTCATCCTCTTTGCTCACATCCGCTTTGAAGGTAAACGCATTGCAATCTGTTCTGAGATTTATTTCTTCGGCAACCTCTGATGCCTTGTGTTCACTTTTTGAATAGTTCACACATACATCTGCTCCCGCTTTGGCAAGCATTATGGCTACCTCTTTGCCGATACCGGAACTTGCGCCTGTAACTATGGCCTTTTGGTTTGGAAGACAGTGGTAAACGGGGCAGTGAGGTTCCTTGGGAGTGGGAAGGTTGTGTTTTGAATAATATTCCATATAGTTCCATTTCAATGAAAGGGTGCAGATGAAACATCCTTGGTTAAAATCCCGCAATTGCTGTGCCCGGTACATCTATTGCTCTCTAAAAAAGTGCTCACACAATGGTAAGAAAATTTAGGCAGACAGGTCTTGGTAACCATGGATATTACAAATAAAAGGGTTCTGATCACGGGCGCAAGTTCAGGGATCGGGAGAGCACTGGGGATTTCATTGGGCAGATTTGGTTGCAAAGTGGCTGCCTGTGCCAGAAACAAAAAATCATTGGAAAATACAGCTTCACAGCATCCACACATAAAACCTTACAGGGCAGATATTACAAAGCGCGATGACCGGCTGAATCTGTATAAACAAATAAAAAGAGATATGGACGGAATAGATGTTTTGGTAAATAACGCCGGACGTATGGTTCTGTTTGACTCTGTGGTGGAAATACCCGATACAATCGAGAATGAAATCGATCTTAACTTTTCCGCACCGGTTGAGCTTATAAGGTTGTTTTTGCCTCAGCTTCTTAAAGCACCGGAATCGGCAATTATAAATGTTACTTCCGGACTGGCACTCTGGCCAAATAAAAGCGCACCCGTTTACTGTGCCTCCAAGGCGGCACTGCACTCCTTTACAAAATCTCTGCGCTGGCAGCTTGAAAAAACCACCGTCAGGGTTATCGAGGTTCTTCCCCCTCTGGTCCAAACTCCCTCTGCAACAAAAAAAGGGGGTATCTCTCCTAATCTATTCGCAAAACGGGTAGTGGAAGAGATTAAGAAAGGTATCTCCGAAATAAAACTGGAAGAGGTAAAGCTGCTGGCAATAGGAAGGCATATATCCCCCTTTGTCACCGATGCTTTTATGAAAAACAAATAGCCATTCTGCCACTATAAATATCCCAGACCTGGCTAGCGGTGAAGAGGTGTCAAGCAGCAAAAAATAGTGGAAATCTTTCAACATGAGGATAGTGATCCCTGAAGGGAAAACCTCAAAAAATATTGACAGCTCTGATTGAAGGCTTTCAGGTGCAAAGAAAACTGTCACGGAATAACAGAATATATCCCAAACTTATTAACAGGAGTGTATGATGGCAGATAATCTTCAAATCGGAATTGTTGGACTTGGAAGAATTGGCGGGAACCTGGTAAGGCAGGCTGTTGAAAAGGGAATAGAAACCATTGGGTTTACATCTCCTCACAAACATGATGATCTTGTGGAGATTGGAATGAAAAAAATCTCCTCCCTCGATGAGTTCATAGAAAAGCTTCAAAGACCAAGAAAGGTGTTTTTGTATGTTCCTTCCGGCTACATCGTGGATAAGTTTATTGATGAGCTGTCTTATATACTTAGCGAAGGTGATATAATTGTTGACGGGGGAAATTCTTACTGGGGAGATTCGGTAAGACGAAGTGAATTTCTAAAAGAGCGTAAGATTCATTTTGTCGATCTTGGTACCAGTGGCGGCACACAGGGAGCAAGAAACGGAGCGTGCTTTATGGCAGGGGGCGATGATGCTGCGGTAAACGAAATTAAACCTCTGTTACACAAATTGGCACTCAGGGGAGGATTTGTGCATGCCGGGCCTTCCGGAGCCGGGCATTTTGTAAAATTGGTGCATAATGGAATCGAATTCGGAATGCTTCAGGCGATTGGTGAAGGTGTTGACTTGCTCGAAAACTATAAGGATAGGTTAAATATTGCAGATGTTCTGGGGTGCTGGAGAAATGGTTCTGTGATCAGGTCATGGTTGGTTGATCTTATGGAGCAGCAATATCGGGATCATGGGGGATTGGAAAAAATTCCCGCGCATGTGGAAGATACGGGTGAGGTGAACTGGCTTGTATCAGATGCTTTGCAGATGGAGGTGGCTGTTCCTGTAATTACTGCTTCGGTCATGCAGCTTTTCATCTCCCGCGACCCTCAAAAAAACTGGGCTAAAGCTGTAGCAATGATGCGTAATGGGTTTGGTGAACATGGTTTTGGGGTTGATGAACGAGCCATAACAGAGAGAACCGAGGGACGCACGGGTGATTTCTACAGATGGAAGAATAATAATACAAAAAAAGATTGAATCCAAAGCTTTGATCTCCGACAAATGCGGATTCGACCCTGCTAAAACATAACTTACAGGAGCGCAAATGGTTTAAGCATTGGCTCTATAGGAGGGTTGAGGGTATTATTTGATTCGGGCGTTTTCGCAATAATTGCAGCCATCAGGCAGGGCAGTGATAGTTAAGGAGGAGTAATATCCTCAACTATCCTGTCCACTGAAACTCTTATAATACAAAAAATCAGGTGTGGTATTCTGCATTGATTTTCACATAATCATAGCTGAAATCACAGGTGTGAGCTATGGCGCTTGCCTTCCCAAGACCAAGGTCAATAACTATAGGCACCACCTTTTTCTGCAGATGGATGTGGATCTTTTTGTGGTCGAATTCAACCGGCTGGAGATCCCTGAACACCTCAATGCCGCACAGGTGTATTGACATGTGTTTGTTTGAGAACTTTGCTCCAGAGTACCCTATTGCGCATGCAATCCTCCCCCAGTTGGGGTCATTGCCAAACAGTGCGCATTTGGTGAGATTTGAATTTGCAACAGCTTTTGCCGCCTTTTTTGCATCGCTTTCGCTTTTTGCGCCATTGACATAAATCTCAACACGCTTGGTTGCTCCTTCACCATCGGCAGCGATCTGTTTGCAAAGATCGTTACACACTTCAAAGAGTCCCTCTTCAAAAAGTGCCGCATTTGTGTGAGTGATTTTTGCATCGGAATGTCCGTTGGACAATACCAGAACCATATCATTTGTAGAAGTATCACCGTCAACGGTAAGATTGTTGAAAGTACGGTCAACTGTCCTTTTTACGATCTGATTGAGAAGTTTTTCCCCTATTGCTGCATCTGTGCATAAAAAAGCAAGCATGGTTGCCATGTTTGGATGAATCATTCCGCTGCCCTTGCAGCATCCTCCTATTGTGTAGTTGCCATCGGTGCTGTGCACCTTAACAGCAGATTCTTTCTCGATTGTATCTGTTGTCATGATCGCTTTGGCAAAGGTAAATCCGCCTCTGGCGGAAAGTGATGAAATCAGGGAAGGCAGTGCTGAAGTGATGTTTTTGATCGGGAGCTGCTCTCCTATAACTCCTGTTGACGCTGATAACACTGTTTCGGGGCTTGTGCTCAGTTCAATTGCGGTCAGTTTCACCATCTCTTCATTGTTGGATACCCCCTCTTCACCAGTGCAGGCGTTGGCACATCCGCTGTTGCAGATTACAGAGTGAATCTTGTTAGATGGCAGAAGCTTGTCACATCTTTCAACTGAGGACGCTCTGATGCTGTTAAGGGTAAAGGTGCCGGCAGTATGACAGGGGAGTTCGCTGTGGATCAGACCAAGATCATAATTGCCCGACTGTTTGATTCCGGCTTTTATTCCACCGGCTTTAAAGCCTCCAGGGGCGCACACACCCCCATTGATTTTTTCAATATTGCTGTTGTTTTCAGATAAAGTCATCTGATCTGCTCCTGTAGTTTGGGTCCCGCTTTATTGGGCTTAGTAATTTAATTATCAATATTTTACAGTTTCACTTGAAGTCTGTGATTCCTTAAGCGTATAATTTATATTATTTGTCTTAAATATGTTTTATAAAAACTCTCAGACATACTAAAAATGATTGAGCGGGGCATTTCTCTGGAAAGGACTGATTTGACTCTATGAAGGCAAAAGTGTATACATACCAACCTGAAAGCATAAATGCATCTTTTCGGATAATCCTTTTCATAACTACTGCAGTTATGGTTTTGGCAAGAGGGATATTTGGGGCAGACTTCTCAGCGGTAGTCAGTTCAGATGACTATCAGCCCTACAAATCCACCATCACACTCTCTTCTGAACTTCAGGCCTCAAGTGCCTATCTGCTTCAAAGAGATTACCAACCAGCAGGTACAGTTCAGAATCCGCAAAGGGCAATATACCAGAAGTATAACACTGCAAGGATCAGGTTGTCGGGAAATCGTCAGTTCAGGCCCGGCGACACGCTTCTCATTGTAAACAGAGAACGCAATCTCTCGCATAACAGAATCCGTTATCAGCTGGTCAGGGGTGCTGGAAAAGCGGTTGTCACACAACTTGGCGACAGAAACGATTTGTTTGCAGAAATTATCACAATGTGGCACCCTGTAAGAGGCGGTGAGATGGTTATACCGTATACCGGGTTTGAACCTTTCAGGATCAGGTCCTTTGAGAGAACTCAGGAAAATATGAACGGCCTGGTTATCACCCATCTTCAGAATGGAACAATGCCCTATATGGGTGATATGCTTATTATCGATAAGGGCAGAAATGACGGAGTTGGTCTGGGAGATGTTTTTGCGGTCCTGGAAGAAAACTCCCGCGATGGTGTTGAGAAAGAGCTGTTATTGGCAAAGGTGATAAAAGTTTTGCCCACATCCTCTACACTTGTGATCAAAAAGTTGCATGAAAACCGCCTCAGTGCTGGTGATAAGGCTGTTTTGAGAATGAGAGCCAGAGAGGAATAAATATGGCCCGTCTGTTCTACCTCATGTCAAAACGGTTGCTGATAAGTAAAAGGCGCGGAAGGGTTCGCAGTAGCGTTTTGTATCTGTTTACCTCAATGCTGCTTCTGGCTGCAGTTATTTTTTTAGTCGAAGTTATACTGATAGTTTTGGGAACAGAAAATATTTTCGTACCTTTTACGCATAATCTGGTTGAGATGTTGCCACGGTAGCCTTCTCGGGCTACAATGTGGCTCACCTTACTTAGTGGTTATGCCGTTTTAGGGGGCTTCCGTAAACCGGGGGTACCGGAGAGTTGCCAAAGTGTCCATATTAGATATTAAGCAGCAGCTTGAGACTGTGTTTGATTCCATCGGGGAATCAATCTGTATTATAGACAGTGATTTTAAGATACTTCGGGTAAATAAAAGCTACGCCCAGAACGCTAACTGCAGCATAAAATCAGTGTTGTCAAAATCTTGCTGGTCTGTTTTCTGGTGCAGAGATACAGAGTGTAGCAATTGCCCTGCCAAAACGGTTTTTAAAACCGGTAATGCTGTGGAAAAAGTTCATTTCACACGTAAGCTTGAAGGTGAAGTGAAATATTTCATGGTCAGCGTTTACCCCGTAAAAGATTCCGACAATGTGGTCACCAACGTTATAGAGTGTATCCGAGACATCACTGAAGAGAAGCGGATTGTTGAGCAGCTGATCCGCTCCGAAAAGCTTGCCAGTATTGGGATCATGACAGCCGGAGTTGCCCATGAGATGAATAACCCTCTCTCCGGTATATCGGGTATGGCAACCAACATGATCAAAATGCCTTCAAAATATGGGTTGAATGAAAAGGGTGTAAGCCGGGTGCAGATGATCCTTGAGAGTTCAAGCAAAGCAACACAGATTATGAAAGGATTGCTTCATCTATCCCGAAAACAGGATAGTGTGCGGGTAATTGTGGATATAAACGCACTTGTGAGAAGAAGTATTGACGATATTCATTTCCCAGGAATATCTGAGATCAGGAAAAGTTTTTACCCTGATCAGAATGCACCACCGGTCAAGTGCGATCCCAATCAGATCGAGCAGGTCATAATCAACATCATGACCAATGCTATACAGTCTATTCTGGAAAAAAGCACGCTATATACTGTAAATGACAGGTTTTATGAAGGCTATATAAAGGTCTCTATCAGAAATCAGGGCTCTGGTTTACTTGTATCCTTCACCGATAACGGTATGGGGATACCGGAGGAGATTCAATCAAAAATTTTTGACCCCTTTTTCACAACGCGTCCTGCGGGACAGGGTACAGGGCTTGGGTTAAGTATTTGTAACCGGATAATTGAGGAGCATGGGGGGAAACTGTTTTTTGAAAATCTCGATGGGCAGTCTGTTTTCTGCTTTACTTTACCGCTCGATGATGAAATCCCCGAAAGAAGTATTGGCGGGGGGCAGGATAAGTGGTGAAAAAGATCCTTATAGTCGATGATGAACAGTCGATCCGTATAATGCTGGTAGACCATCTGGAAAATAACTACCATGTGAGAGATGCTCAGAGCGCCAGAGAGGCCCTTGAGATCTTGAAAAACGAACACTATGACCTTGTGATTTCGGATATAAATATGCCGGGCATGAGCGGACCGCTTCTTTTAAAAGAGGTCAAACAACAGTATCCCAATACTAAAACTGCCCTTATCACCGCTTATGATATCGACAATTATGTGAAGATCGCCTGGGAGTGCTCTGTGAGTAATATCATTCCCAAGACCGTACCGTTCAATTTCTATGAGCTTGATAGTATGGTAGATGCTCTTTTAACCGGAGAGATTTTCGGGATCGCGCGGTATTTGCAACCCGATGGGATTACAATGAGAGAGTTTTGTATCACATCCTCCGTGGAGGGCAGGGAGGTCAGGGAGCAGATCACCACACTTTTTGAAAGGGAGTTCGGCTCATCTGGTGATATGCTTTTGCTTCTGGATGAGATTATCACCAATGCGGTGTATCATGCTTCAAGATATGATGACGGGCAGGAGAAATACTCCAATCTTGAGGATGTTAATCTCGAGCCGCATGAGTATGTGTATGTGTGCTGTGGCTATGACAGCGAGAAATATGGAGTTTCGGTTGTCGATAACCAGGGTAAGTTATCAAAAGAGAGAGTGCTTCAGAAGGTCGAAAGGCAGATCAGCGGTGAAGGGGTTTTGGATTATTCCGGACGGGGAATTCATATGAGTCGTCTGTTTTCTGACCGAATGATCATAAATATCGATCCCGACACAAAAACAGAAGTAATACTTCTCAATTATTTTTCAAATAAATACCGCGGTTACAAACCCCTTTATATCAACGAACTTTAAACAGAACACCCAAATCAGTACCACTGAGAAAAGTTTATTCATTTTTTACTAATATTTATACTTATGCCGGTGATTATGTTTTAATTTTAGAGTCATTATTTTTTCAGAAAGGGGGTGAAACTGTGATAAACAGATGCAGGGGGAGAAAGATAAAACTACATGGGTTTAACAATTTAACAAAATCCCTTAGTTTTAATATTTATGATATCTGTTTTGCCCGTTCAAAATCAAGTCAGATTGATTACCTTGAATACATTGATGAGGAATACAATTCACAGAAACTTCGCAGTATACTGGAGGAAGTAACAAACATTATCCAGGCGAAGATAGTTAACATCTCGACCCAGGATTATGACCCAAGAGGGGCAAGCGTCACAGTGTTAATCAATGAGGGGCACCACCCAAGTGGCGAAGAGAGCAAGGATGTTGTAGCCCATCTTGACAAAAGCCACATAGCCGCCCATACCTATCCTGAAAACAACACTGCAAACGGGATCTCTACATTCAGAGTGGATATAGATGTATCGACATGCGGGATGATTTCACCTCTGCGGGCCCTGGATTTCCTTATCGACAGTTTTGACTCCGATATTGTGTTGATGGATTACAGAGTGCGCGGATTCACCAGGGATATCAACGGACGTAAAATTTATATAGATCATGATATTACTTCCATTCAGGAATATATTCCCGATGAGATTTTACGGAAATATACCGCATACGATATCAACATTGTTTCAGATAACATTTTCCATACCAAGATGATGTTAAAAGATCTGAAAATGGAAAACTATCTCTTCGGCACTGAAGGTGAACGGTTTACGAAAACTGAAAAAGGCCGTGTTAAGACGTTGTTGAAAAAAGAGATGCAGGAGATTTTTGAGTGTAGAAACATCTTTGGCCAGGAGGACTGATGTCTGAGAAAGAAGTTGAAAAAAGGGTATTCAAGGAAGCGCTGAATCCAAATTTCGGTTATTATTACACTGTAAACAAGACGCTTCAGAAAGCCAAAACCCAATTTCAGGAAATTGAGCTTATTGAAACCGAAGAAATGGGAAATGTTCTTCTGCTGGATAATATCACACAGGTTGCAGATAAAAACGACTACATGTATCACGAACCTATGGTTCATCCTGCAATGTGTTCTCATCCAAAACCGGAAAACATACTCGTTATAGGCGGCGGGGACGGAGGTATTCTCAAAGAGGTACTCAAGTATCCCACGGTCAAAAGAGTTGAGCATGCGGAGCTGGATGAAGGGGTTATACAGTTTTCAAGAAAATATCTGGATAAAGTGCATGGTGGCTCTTTTGAGGACCCCAGAGTGAATGTGAACATAGTGGATGGCCGCAAGTACACAATGGAGCACAAAGGGGAGTTTGATGTAGTAATCATGGATATGACAGATCCGTTTGGTCCATCAAAAATGCTTTATACAAAAGAGTTTTACGAAGCTGTCAACAGCGCATTCAGAGACAGAGCGGGTATTTTTGTGATGCACTCTGAGTCCCCGGTATCCCGTCCACTGGCCTTCTCCTGCATAAACCAAACCCTTAATTCGGTTTTTGGAAAGGTTAATCATGTCTATACCTACATCCAGATGTATGCGGTGTTGTGGTCTGTGGCGATTTCCTCTCAGGATATCGATTCTTCCGGCATTACGCCTGCTGTGGTTGAAGAGAAACTGAAAGAGTATGGCATTGAAGGGTTGAAGATGTATAATGGTGCGACTCATCTGTCCATGCACACACCTTTTCCCTATATTTCCGAAATATTATCCTCTCAAGGTCGTATAATTACAGACAATGAGCCGGATTTCCCCGATGACTTTATTTCCTGATTAAGGAGTCGCAGCAAAAAAACTATGGATTTTACCCGGGTTAGTGAGTTGGTGATGGAGCATGGTACTCCATCACTCTTTTTATCGGAAAGTCGCCTTAAAAACGGCTACAGATTGTTGGAGAAATCTCTCCCCGGTGTAGATCTGTACTATGCAGTCAAATCCAATGCCTGCACCGAGATAATCGACATTCTTAATTCTGAGGGAAGTTTTTTTGATGTGTGCTCCAATGGTGAGATCGATATTGTAAGAGGGGCTGGGATTGCAGCAGAGCGCTGTATCCATACTCATCCTATAAAAAGGGACAGTGATATTCGATATGCCCTTGATTTCGGAATGAAGATTTTCGTGGCCGATAATGAAGATGAGCTCCGGAAGTTCATTCCATACAAGGAAAAATGTGAACTTCTTATAAGAATGAGTATACAGAACCCCGGGTGCCTGGTGAACCTGTCACACAAGTTTGGCATGGTACCTGAGCTGACCTTCGATCTGCTGAAGAAGGCCCATGAGCTTGGACTTAATGTCAAGGGCATAAGCTTTCACACGGGAAGTCAGAATGAAAACTCACTGAAGTATATCGAAGCCCTTGAATACTGCAGGGATATTTACAGAATGGCTGCACTAAGTGGAATCTCTCTGGAGATGATTGATATCGGGGGAGGGTTCCCCATATCCTATCTGTCACAGGTTTTGCCACTTGCCAATTTTTGCCAGCCTGTTAATGAATATCTCTCAAGATATTTTTCAAACTACCGTATCATCGCAGAGCCGGGAAGGGTTCTTAGCGGACCCTCGATGTCTCTTGCCACAAAGGTAATCGGCCGTTCAAAGCGAAACGGGGTTTGGTGGTATTACTTGGATGAAGGGATGTATGGCTCGTTTTCGGGTAAAATGTACGATCATGCAGATTATCCCATGTTTGTATCAAGAACGGGGGAGAGGTTTAATTCTGTTCTGGCAGGCCCGACCTGTGATTCAATCGATGTGCTGTACGAAAACATTAGTCTTCCTCTGATGGAGATCGGGGATGTGCTGATTTTTGAGAGCATGGGGGCATATACAAATGCCAGTGCTTCAGATTTCAATGGGTTCCCGAAGGCAAAAATCGTGGTGGTCGAGTGATTAAATTATATTTCATTACAGTCTCAGAAGTGCAGAAGGAGTCAATTATCAGTGAACAGTAAAATACAGCATCCTGTCGTAAATGAAACTTCTCTTTGGATAGAGAACCTTATAAATGGTCTTTCCGGTATGACCATAAAGGCAAGGCATTCGCTGTATTGCGGTTCCAGTCCTTTTCAGAAAATTGAGGTTTATGACACCTATAGTTTTGGACTTGTGCTTTGTTTGGGTGGAACGGTTGTGCTGACTGAAAGGGACAGTGAGCCTTATCATGAGATGATGGTTCATCCGGCCATGCTTATGCACAAAGATCCTAAACGAATCTGCATCATCGGTGGTGGTGATGGAGGGTGCCTTAATGAGGTGCTCAGACATCCCGGTGTTGAGAATGTTGTGGTAGTGGAGATTGATGAGATGGTAAGGGAAACTGTCCAGAATTTCTTCCCCCAGTTTGGTAAGGGATTTGCAGATCCCAGGGCAGAAATGATCGTAGATGACGGCTACCATTTTCTCAGCGCTACAGACTTGGGGTTTGATCTGATTGTGGTCGACTCCTACGATCCGGGAGGGCCTGTGCACTCTCTTGAAACAAACGATTTTTACAGCGTCGTTGCAAAAAGACTCAGGCCTGATGGGATTGCGGTTTTCCAGACTGGTCCGCCCCTGGTGAATGAGGAGTTTTTGAGGGATATGACTCTTTCGGTTTCAGCCCTTTACGCTCAGTATAAACCCTTTATCTGCTCAATGCGCTCGTTCCCTGAAGGTATGTGCAGTTTTATAGCTGCCTCTCTTTCTGAAAACGGACTTGAGGCGTTCAGTGAATCGGGCTACAAGAGGATAAAGGATGAGTGCAGGTACTACAATGATGAAGTTCATAAGGGGGCTTTCATGCTGCCTCAGAACATTAAGAGTATTTTCAGGTCCTGAAAGGGAAGTTGATGAAGTTTAAAGAAATTCAAACAATTCTTGCCAAAAAGCATGGCAGGAGATATCTTGATAATCGATACCTTTACCTGCCCTTTAGTGTATCCTCATGGAACTGATAAAGATACTCTGGATTTTAATTTTTTTGCTTTTTTCTTTAAATCTCATTTTCATTTGGGGCAAGTTATACGTAATACACAAGAAGATAGGCAAGATAAGAGAAATCCTTGCTCAGAATGAAGACCTAAACCGTCAGTACCAGTTACTGGATGAGTAGAAAAAAGTGTAGTTCTTTGAAAATGAAGGCTCTGTCGCAAAAGGACATTCTGCAGAAGATATTTCTGCACGGGTTTTACCCCGAAAAAATAGGAAAGGAGGTCAGAGGCAAAGTTTGGTTTTACCTGTTCATGTCACAGATAGCTGCAACTATGATAAATACACCGGATGCATGACAAAAAAAAGAATTTAATTACAATTACAGACGCGTATTGTAGCTAAAAAAATAAGATAAGTCCCGAAACAGGGACATAAAAAACGCGTCAGCAAACTAAATTAGATGTATAACTAAAGATTATGGAGATGTTATGGAATTAGCAGCATTAGTACTTACAGCGGCAATCGTTGTTGTACTGCAATTGATTACTATTGCGCTCGTTCTCAGTTTAAAAAAGAAGCCTGCTAGAGTTGTATCAAACAACTCAAAGGGAGATCACACCCGTAAAAATCAGCGGCACGATAAGAGAGCAAACAACTCTCGGCGAAACAACAATAGATCAAAGGACAATCGTTCAAGAAATCAGCAGTCACAGAAATCTTCACCTGCTGTTGATCCGATGGAAAAGTCGCTTCGCGATATCAATCTTAAACTGAAAAACGCAGAACGGGACCAGGAAAGTGCCCGGCAAAAAATGCAGGGAAAAAATCCAAAGGATAGTAACAGGCCCGCTAACGGTAATAAAAGAAATTTCAAGGACAGAAAAGACCAAAACCGTCGAAGAGATGGGAACTGGTCTCAGAAAAATAACGATACAGAAAATCAGAAATCTGGTAACGGCAAACCAAATGGAGCATCCTCTTCTAATGGTGCTGCCAATGAGCCAAAAAGGGCTGAGAATACTAAGCCTGTGAAAGCTCCCGAACCTGTTGTATCAGATGTCGGTATGGAGGAGGAGAAACTCCAGCATGGCCGTAAGGTTTCAGTGAAAAGACGTCAGCTTCGTGAAGAAGAAGAGAAATCAACCACAGGTGCAAGTTCTCTTTCAGCTGATGCAGGACAGAGTGCTTCCGAAAGCTCACCGGTTGAGCAGGAAACGCAAGACCGTGAAATGGAGATCCGTTTCGGCAGAAGATAAGCAGTTTGGGTAATGGTAGAAGAATAAGGGATCGGACCAATTGGGTTCGGTCCCTTTTTTTATGACTGGTATCTTATTTGCGGCACGTTATATGCTCTCATTTATTTTAAAGTGTGTGTGTGGCACTACCATATTGTAACATTTTTTGCAGAAGGGAGATCGGTGTGAAAAAGCTTGTTTTGCTCAGGCATGGAGAAAGTACCTGGAATAAGGAGAATCGTTTCACCGGTTGGACCGATGTTGATTTGTCAGAAAAAGGTGTTGAGGAAGCCCGTATGGCGGGTCAGATATTGAAAAAGGAGGGGTTTGTCTTCTCCGAAGCCCACACTTCTGTGTTAAAAAGAGCAATTCGCACACTCTGGATCGTCATGGAAGAAATGGATCTGATGTGGATTCCGGTTTATCGCTCATGGAGACTTAACGAGAGGCACTATGGAGCTCTACAGGGACTCAACAAAGCAGAAACTGCACAAAAATATGGAGATGAACAGGTCCATACATGGAGAAGAAGCTACGATATAAGACCTCCAGAGCTTGATCCTGATGACCGGAGAAATCCCGCTTATGATCCCCGATACAGAGATATAATAGATGAACAATTGCCTCTCACAGAGTGTCTGAAAGATACTGTAAACCGTTTTATGCCCTATTGGGATAAGGTGTTGGTGCCTGAGTTAAAGAAAGATAAAGAGCTTATTATCGCTGCCCATGGAAACAGTCTCAGAGCGCTTGTGAAACATCTCGATTCAATCTCCGATACCGATATCGTATCCTTAAATATCCCTACCGGTATACCACTAATATATGAGTTGGATTCAGATCTCAAACCTATAAAAAACTACTATCTCGGTGACCCTGAAATGGTCCGCAAAGCGACAGAAAAAGTAAAAAGCCAGGGTAAAGCAAAATAGAGGTAAATTCTGCGGTTTACGAGAATTCCAAAAATATGAGGCTTTCGCACTGTTAGCCTTACAACCTGATTGTAATTATTTATTTTAACTACTCTGCAGGAGAGATAAAACACTCTATCTCCCGTGACTCAACATAATTGCAATCAGGGGTAAAAATGGCCGGATCCGAAATAAAAAAGTTTAAGCGAAATCCCGGGGTAGTTTTAATACTGGACAAACTTATCACTCCCGACAAACTGCTCCTGTTTAGGGATCAGGGTGTTGATCTGCTGGAGTTAAGAGTTGACTTGATCGATGCGCCCTTTTCTGATATCCTCTCTTTCCTCAAATCAGTTCCATCAGAAGTTAGGCTTCCGGTAATAGGAACTATAAGAGAAACAAAGTCAAATAGTCACGACCGTGTGAATATGTTTAAACAGATCATGCCCTATTTAGATTATGTGGACATAGAGCTTGGCAGCCCTATTTCTGAACAGGTGGTTAGAGCAGCAGAGGATACGATCGTGATGGTGTCTGAGCACGATTTCGTAAAAACCCCTGACCTCAAAGGATTAGCAGAAATCGTGAACAGATCTGTGGAACAGGGTGCTCAGGTTGTAAAAATTGCAGTCATGGCTAATTGCTCAGAAGATGTGGCCAGATTACTTACCTTTACCAATAAATGCGACATTCCGCTTGTCTCCATTGCAATGGGGGAGCATGGGAAAGTGAGCAGAGTTATTGCTCCTCTGTTTGACTCACTTTTCACCTATGGATTTGAGGGTGTTGCAGTCGCTCCCGGACAGATCTCTGTTGATAAACTGATTGAGGAGCTTGATTTTTATTTCCCGGCCCGGAAGGGGAACTGACTACGTGTGTGTTTTCCAGGAGAGTAATAATCCGGGTAAAAAACATTACTCCACTGATCAAAATTAAAGCCCAGTGAGAATGTAAAACGGTGACCTCCGACAGGTGTTGGTCTGTCAGCTCCATAATCCCACCTGAATTTAACAGCGAACGGGTAAGTGTTGAAGGATTGAGCTTCAAGTCTAAGTTCTGCACCGTATGCAAGCAACCAATCGGAGCGTCTGAAATCCAGAGCATCTGCCGGGTTCTCCCATCCCCCCCCAACAGAGAGGTTAAATGCCCAATAGAGCCTCTCCAGATGAAGAAAACTGAATTTACGGTTTATCATCCCGGGCCACAACGGGAAACGGTATGAGAGCTCACCTGAGAGTACTGCGTTTCCTGAAACCAGCACAGTGTCACGGATCGATTCCCTTGTAGTGCCATCTGTTGTGGTTTCTGTTGTATCCCTGTAGAAATAAGTGTAACCGGGGATCCAGGCGACCGGTTGATGAAAAGAGGGCGTTTGCTGCTCAGCGATAGGTCTCAAATATGAACCTGAAGCACTCAAATGAAGATCGTGCCTGGGGTGCCAGGGGGTGGTGATACCAAAAAATCCCGAACCATTAATCTGATGATACTGGTATGTATCGTAATTTTCTCTCAAAACAGCACCATCGATCTCAAAGCTGTTTTCTTCCTGAAGTGAATACCTGTTCCAGTAGTCATACTGGAGTTTCAGAGCCAGACCTCTTGGGGATATGTACATGCGTGAATCGACAGTTGCAGAAAGAAAATTGACCATGGTTCCCGCTCTGTACCCTTTTTCGAGATTGTAGTTAAATACCCCTTGGCCGTATGCGTCATTCAGATCGAGTGCTACATCATAGCGGTTGAAACCGGTAAAAAGATGAAACCCAAAACCCTGTGCCCTTCTTGTGATTCCACCGCTCCCGGGTATATGAGAGAACTGAAGCAGCATGTCCTGAAGGCGTATGCTGTATGGCAGACTCAGGTATTCACCTTCTGAGAGATCGAAAAACAGGTCTTCTCCAGAAACACCCCGTAGCAGATAATCAACGGTGATATCAATGGGGAGGACGCTGCTGGTACCAAATCCTCCAATATCGAAATTAACCCGTGGATCAATTATACCCTTATCAAGATTTATGGTGCTAAACAGTTTGGAAGGTTCAAAGAGAAGGAATGCACCCAGTTCTGTTCCTAATCCAGCCCAGGCAAAAGGGTCAAGCAGATTGACAACAGCCCCCATTTTGAGTGTGGAAACTCCCTGGGTATGGTCCTCTTCGGAAGTTACTATCTGCTCTGAAATGAGTGTTGGTACCAGGAGGAATTGCCGGGGAATGCGGGAGTACTCCCGTGGCCGGCTGACAGAAACAGAGTGAGTCGCGATTTGGGGAGGTGAGCGCAGGATCACTCCTTCACTTACAATTTCAGAACTCAGCGGTGCAATAGAATCAATCAGGAATATACCATATCCGTTGTTGTCATATCCTGCATAGGCGAGCTTTCTGTTTGAGGAGCAGACTGTGGGGGAGAATGCGCCACCCGAAACATTGGTAAGCTGCTCAAGTTTTCCGGATTCAAAGATAAACCGGTATATGTTGAAAATTCCTGTACGGTCAGATGAGAAATACAATGCTGAACCATCGCTGGAAAAAGCAGGCTCTCTCTGATCGTGTTCTGTGTTCAGTACAACAGAAAATGTATTTGTAAGGGTATCGTAGATTCCGATTTTTCGATTATCAGTGTCGAAGTAATCAACTGCAATGCTTCTGCCGTCGGGCGACCAGCTGAGATTGAAAATGTTGGCAAAAAAGCTGGTGTCCGATGTGCTTTGGGGATACAGTTTTGAAAATGTCTCACCCGATGTATCGACTATAGCAAGATAGTACCGGTCAAATTTTCTTTTTGCCACTGCCAGCATATCTCCATCAGGGGAGAATGATGAGGCGAAGATGCTTTTTTGCTCGGTTATCTGGCGATGTGTGGACCTTCTGAACAGAGACGGTTTTCTGTTGGAAAGAGTGTCGATATAGAGATCCTGTGTTTGCTGACCACCTTGTGAAGAGGGGCGTGCAGATGTTCTGGAGCGCGAGCTTTTGTAGGAAATGAAATTGCCCGTGGGGTGCAGATCGTAATTTCCTCTGATGCCCATCTCCACCTGTACCCTCTTATCATCATCAAGCGTATCACACAGTGCATATGAGACAAGTGTGTTAAAGGAATAATCATGCTGGCCATTGGAGAGGAAAAATATTTTACTGTCATCTCGTGAAAATCTTGGGCGGTAATTACTGAAACCGTATTTACTTATTTTTTCTCCGTATACCTGTTCGCCGATTTCGGAAATTTGTTTTCTGTATTTGTTTTCAAGATGTCGTATCCAGTTTGCGTATAGCTCATTGCCCGATATTCCAAGGACAGCCTGTATCGACCTGTCAAAAGAGAGTCTGTTGACTTTTGCACTTTCTCTGAGCAGTGATACTACTTTTTCGTAGCCGTAGGTTTGGGAGATATATTTCACAAGCGAAAACCCGTGGTTATATACCTTCTCATAATCATCACCTCTTCCGGTAAATACCTGCATATGGTCCCAGGAGAGGGGATTGCCTGACAGCACCACAGTTCTAAGTATCATGTCACGGTGACTATCCCATCTGTCGCTTCCATGGAGAGAGGATTCGTACTGTGCTATACCTTCGGTGAACCATGGGGGGAGGATTTCCGTAGGGAACAGGTGAAGTGCTTCGGAGCGTGTTCTTTGGTTTGGGTGAGAAAAGACACCCCCCTGAATATGGGGCATCCATGAGGGGAATTTAAACCCGGTCCATATTGAGACTATGTGGGCAAATTCATGGGTAACCACATCATCGAACCAATCGTGTGTTCCTCTGAGGCTAAAGTCGAAATTGTGTGTACCGATGAATATGGTATTTAGTGGAGGATATGCAAAGCCATCAGGCATATCCCCGTCAAACAGAATCACATCGGTTTGGGATGGCAGAGTAATGTGGTAGGTATTGGAGAAAATGTCATGAAGCATCTCCAGTCTTGCTGCCACTCTTTCTACCAGATGTCCAAGACCATCATGGTAGTGAATCTGAAAATGTTCAGTTTCTGCGGTGTATAATTTCATGCCAAAAGCATTCCAGCGTTGTGCTTCTGACGATGTGAACATGACAAAGAAGATAAGAGCCGCTAATGCGGCTTTTTGTAATTTCATGAATAAAGTCCGTTTGCGTTATTGAGTAACTGCCATTTTCCAGTATTTAACATGTGTTCTTCCATTTATAACCGCCTCCAGACGGCAACGGTACACGCCTGGTCCGTAATCTCTGAGCTGCACCCGAAACTCGTTCCAATCCGGATAGCTTCCCGAAAGGTTGCGGAAAGAATCTTTTCTGTAACCGGTAATTGAGAAAATATCCAGTCTGACATTTCTTGCTTCACCGGCGAACTGATACCTGAACACTGCTTCCCGTGCCCCGTGCGTGGGGTTGGGGTAGCTGAAGAGTTCAACGGGAACAGATTGTGTTGTGATGATTTCAGGGCTGCCCCCAAGGTATGCAAATGATCTGGAATTGTCGTATCCGGTTTGAGGCCACAGAAGTGAATCGGGCATGATTTTATTTGGCAAACTCCACCGGTAAACCAATCCGTTTGCAGAAACGGCAATAAGATCAGGAGTGCTGTTGTGTCTCATTCTGATTGCAAGTGGTGAAGTTGTCACCGGAGAGCCGGTGGTAATGGGCCAGGTAGACTGGGGTACCGGGCCTGCTCCGGGAAGAGTTGCAGGGTCGTTCATCGGGCGTCTGGCACTGGAGTTAAGTGCGTCGACAAAACCACCCGGGAGAACGTAAGGTGCAATAAGTGAATCATTCATGAGAATCGTATCAATTTCAGATTTTGAAAGCCCCCAGATACTGTCGAGTGTACCATCAGTTTTGTAGAAAGTGACAATCCCGCTGTCACGATCTGCGGTGTTGATTTTTGTAGGGGTGAATGTTGGGTTTTCACCTGTAGGTGATGAAAAAAGCACAAGTGGCTCACTGTTGTTATCCATTAAAACTACAGGAGAGGAGGAAATGCTTCCTCTCTGATACCAGAATCTGTTGTCGAGGTACGCTGGCCACTGGATCAGCAGAACCCCTTTGTAGTTAAGTGCATAGACACCGTTTGTGCCGCCTTTAACGATGTCTAGGTACCCGTTACCGCTGATATCTGCTAAAACCGGGGAAGAAACATTGTAGTGAAATTTGGATCTGTCCGGATCGTGATTTGATGCTTCACGGTGGTATACATTCGCCCAGTCATTTGGTTTTTCATTCCATCCTTCTGAGAGCTGAAGACCTGAGGTGTACACCCATATTCCCTGTCTGCTGTCAGAAACCACTATTTCACTTTGTCCGTTTCTGTTAAGATCTCCGGTCACAAGTGAATAAGGGGGTATGCCGTGGCCTACACTGACTGAATTGATGACATCGGTTCCGTTAACAACTGAAAGTGTGCCGTTATTTTGTATTACAGCTACCTGGCCTGAGTTTTCTTTCATTACAGCTATAGCATTGACTGCGCTCCCGGAGGGCAACGCAGCAGAATCCTGCACTACCTGCCCTGATCCGAAAAAGAGCTTGCCTCCCGACATTCCTATAACCCAGGATGAATCTTCAAGTCCGGTTATATAGGATGAGGGATTGCGTGAAAGATCAATGTTTGAAGTGATTGCGGTATCGGAAGTGAGCGAATGAAGTATATGGATGTATCCTTCGGTGGAAGGGGTGAAAACAGATCCGTTAATTTCGGTTGAAAAAGTGAAAGCTCCTGGTATGCTGTCCAGAAAGACAATTGAATCAGTGTCGCTGCGCAGAGTGTCGCCCTTAAAATTGACCATATATACTGGGGCGGTTCGTCTTCCGTAGGAGTGTTGTAAAGTGTCTGAGCCAAATACGTACATGCGGCCCGAGGAACCAAGCAGAACCACCTCTTTTTCATCATTGCTTGTGTTCAGGTTAACAGCAATAGGATCGAAAAAGTAATCGGGAGCAGCCTTTTTGGGCCACGATTGGGACATATAATCTTTTGTTACAGATACCTCAAAGAGCGAATCAACAAAGTTGAACACATAATAATCGCCCCCTCCGCTTCGAAGCATTTTTTCGGTTTTGGGAGATTCACTGTAGGGGTTTATGCTGATGTTGAGAAATGAATGTCCGCCGTCATTACTCCTTGTGGATGGTCTGGTGAAGGGGCCAAAACTGTTAACCACTGAATCGACAGTGCTTCTTTGATGCGGGAAAACATCTTCTGCACCACCATAATCATAGACTGACTGATAGAACATATCTCTGAAAGTGACCCCAAGATCATTGATCCCGTCAGCTTCAACCAGCCTTACACCTCTGTAGCTTGAATCGGCATTGATCCAGTTATAGGAGAGGCGCTCTCTTATAACCCTCTCATCCACATGCCACACAAGAATACCGGATGCAGGAAGACTCACATCGTTGTTTTTCACCCTCATGATCACATTTGACTGCGGAGAGAGAGAGTCCACATTCGAATCCAGATTAACATTAAAAGGGTAGGAGTTTATTGGGTTTGTACTCCTTGAAGTGTCATAATTGAAAATGTCATCATCCCCGGATAGATTTCTTTGTCTGTTTTCGAGAAGAAAATACTCCTGATCATTGATCGGAATGAGCAATATGGTGGTGTCATTGGCTGAAGGGTTGTTAAGAGCCATGGAAAGTGCCCTGATTCTGTTTGCATCATCTCCGAATCTGGCCACATGGGGGGTGTCCCAGCCCATGAAAGCACGAACCCAGGCAGAAGGGTAAGGAGGAATAAAACCCTGACCTGCAGAGTACCCGGCAAAGTCCATTACACAGAACGCACCAACAGCGCTAACGCCGCCCCAGGTGGAAAATAGGTCGGGTATCCCAAGCTGTCTGGCAATCTGATTTACCAGTATTCCCTGAATTCCCCAGTTAAGCCCATCCTGATTGGAGGTTTTTGAGCTCATCATTACCTCTCGTATTATCAGATCAGAGCCCTGGATTGTAATCCCCGGGGCATCGAGTTTCAGGGTGTCCTTGAATTGCCTGAAAACATTTTCGTTAATGAAAGCATCGATCATATCGCTGGGCGAGTTCTGGGCCATTATCCCGTCAGTCAGATATGACACTCCTGCATGAAGAATGAGAAAAACTGCTTTGCGGTTCTGGGCGGTGTCACGAATCACCCCGTCTTCATCCTTATAAAGGCTGCCAAATGGCGAATCGGGACTTGCTGAAGCAGCCTGAATGGCGTCTCTGATAAATTTAACCAGGCCATAGGCTTTTCTTTCATCATACTCATACAAGGATTCTGTTTGGCGCTTATAACCAGGTGAGTAATGGGTGATAGTGTGTGGCACTGTGTAGCCGATTTCTCCTGCGCCGCCTGGGTAAATTCTGTAATCGAGAGTGAGTCTTCCCCTTGAGACTTTTTGGTAATAATGACGTACGGCGTCGAGCTGATTGGCAAAATAAAGAGAGCAATGGGGCGATTGGTCATAAGTGTATTTACCCTCATTGATAAATTTCTGTTCCCGGGGGTCTCCTCGCATTCCAAACTTGCCGTTGCCGGTGGAAAGTGTAGTTGTATCCTCCTGGAATTCAACCCTGAGTCCTATCACAAGCAGCGTATCATTATCAACTTGGGGGAAATTGATTGACCAGTTATGGTCACGGGCAGTTTTCAGGAGCGCTTGATTACTAACCGATTCGAAAACAGAGGAGATCTGTCCATTGGAACCGGAGGATGAGTTGGAGTAAGAAATTGTCTGTAAACACAAAACAGCAGCTCCGGCCATAAGCAAGCCGGAGATAAACGGAACTCTTAACATGATTCGACTTTCTGATACGGGAGACCTTTTTAAGGGTACACATTTCAGTTTCTAAACCGTGGGCTTAGAAACTGAACAGGAAAGATGCGCGCCATTGTCCGTCACGGGGACCATGGGCACCTCTTTTCTCGCTGTTAATCCTTTTCATAAGTCCGCCCATAAAACCTTCGGGTGAATGTATATAAGACCAGTCAAAATTCAGATTGCCATATTTGATTCCCAATCCAAAAGTTAATTCAAATCTCTCTCCGACATAATCACTGAGGAAACCAGTTCTCAAGGCTAAAAAGTCAGAATACCAGTATTCAGCTCCAATACCGAAGATCAAATGCTGAAGCTCTTCGATCCATGTTTCGTCTTCGTCTGCAATAAGACCGGTCCAGAGAGCTTTCCAGAATGGGTCGGGATCTTTGTCTGGATACGTTTTAACCACTTCCCTGTAGGCGTCGAAAACCAGTGTAAGGTCATGAACAGGCGTTTGAACAGCTCTGTATGCGGTTCCAAGCCTCAGGGTAAAAGGAATGGGGTCAGCCTGGTCCTCATCGATATAGAATATCTTTGGGCCCATGTTCTGAAACATAAATCCCACATCGAAATTGTCGATAAGAAAATTTCTCTTCAGGACAGAGGCGTCTATGGCAAATGTTCTTCCAATACCCTCATCATCTGCCCCGATACCAGGTGCCAGTGCACTGTGAACATATTTAATATTAAGACCGAGTGCAAGATCCTCCTGAAGGGCAAATCCATAGGAGAGTCCGAAAACTCCTTCCCAGGATCTTATCTGGCCAAGATATCTCTCCATTTCATCGGTGAACTCATTGGAGCCCATATTTATGTAATTAACATGAAAACCGAAAGTCCCCCATTCTTCTGTGGGAATCACCAGTGCTGAATAGAGATGAAACAGATCAGGGAGACGGAAAACCGGTAAGAGCTGTTCGTAGAAAAACAGAAACTGTCTTTCTGAATAATCGTATTGATGGATCGCTTTATCGGTTGCAAGCCATACATCATTACCTAAAACCGTAATACTGCGAACATCATCGCCTCTAAGAGCATTTCTGGAGTGATAGGTATTCCACTCTGGCTGGGCTTCTCTGCCCGTGCCTGCTCTGCCTTCCCTGTAGGTTACGGCTCCCTTATTGGTGCCGATCCAGATAGTTTGGTTGTTGTGTTCGGCAAAGCAGTGCACGATACTTTCAGGAAAACGGAATCTGCGCCATCTGTTTCCGTACTTCATGGTCACACCATCTTCTCCACCTATCCACAGTCTCTCCTGTGAATCGTAGAGCAGTGCAGTTATGTTGTTGCTTAAAATCCCTGAACTGGTATCTAAAATTGTGATCTCGTCGTCTGTTTTTTGTAGCAATCCATTGGGGGTGCCGACGAAAATTGAATTAGAGAAATCAAAAGCTATAGCATTTACCAGAGAGTGGGGAAGTCCGTTTTCACTGTTTATAACTTTCCACTCACCGGCTCTCAGAATTGCAGCTCCCCTGTCTGTACCCACTGCAATCTGTCCGTTTGGACCTGTGACCACAGTCGTGATGTTATTTGATGGCAATCCGTTTTCTGTATTGTATAAACGCCAGTTTCTCTCATCTCTTCTCCATAACCCCGATGGTGTTGCAACCCAGAGGTTTTCAGAGTTGTCGATCGCCAATGAAGTAACTGAATCGGTGACAGCAACTGAAAAAGGGATTTTAAGTTCCAGCAGGTCATCCATTTCACGGTCTGTGGCAGATAGCAGGGCGGTTATTGAATCGGTTAATATTTTTTCCTTAGAGGATTCGATGTAGGGATGAATGACACCGTGCACATTGGAATATGTACGCCTGTTTGCCGGAAGAAGCGATATCCTCCGGGCTATCATTTCAACACTTTTGTGCTCTTTGGAGAGTTTTTCCTGATCGAGATGATCACTGAGGAGCTGAAAAATTCTGGGATGCCTGTTCATTCCCAGATTGTTTTTTTTCATTATTTCCCAGGCAGCATTTAGCACTATGTCATCTTGGTTTGTGTTGACGAACTGGCGCGCAACAGCTAAAAGGTCGCTTTCCTGGTCAAGAAGATGAGTTTCATAATCAACCCAAACTCTTCCGTTAAATCTGATAATCCCGTTTGGAGATCCTGCCCAGACCCTGTCTCTGAAGCCAAATTCTGTTCTGCTCATACTTGCAACAGAGGTAAATGGTTCATCAGGCAGAAACGTTTTCCATGTACTTGCCAGAGGTGATAACCCCAGTCCTGCAGGGTTGTAGAATGTGGCATTGGCATCATCGGCAAGCGCAGTGAACGCTTCACCTAATGCAGTGGGACGCCCTCCGGTAGGAAATGTAAGGGTGATAACAGCCGATTGTCCTACAGCAAAGACATTTTTGCCTGTTAGAAGCGAAAGAGCCAGTAGGAGATAACAACATTTTCTTGGATTAAATAAGATTTTCATCTACGTTCGCCTTTTGTGTATCTGGTACTTTAACGGTACTTGTCCACTCCGGAAGAGCAGGCACATTATAGTCATCGAAAAAGGGACGGAATCCTGTTTCCGTTGTTTCCCTAAGGTTTTCACTGCCACTATGTGGTTTAATCTGACAATTACACCCAAGATGAAACGGAGGAATAATGACAGGGTGTCGGTAGATTTCTTCCCGGCTGACATATTGTCCTTTTGAGACAAACCCCTCACAGCCGGGACAAGTTTGCGGAAAGTCGTAGAAATAGAACTCTACACCATCCTGATCACCCTGTTCAATAGCCTCCACATTGGAATTAATGGATCGTTTCCAAATGTCCACGATTTCATCTTTTTCAGAATCACTGACCGGCAACTCACAAATATCTACGTTTATCCCTTGGAGATATTTACGGATTTCTTCCTCAGAAGGTCTGACCTTCAGAAGATTTTCCCGGGGAGTTTTTCTGATCACAGAGTAGATACCGCTTCGAGCATAAAGATTGTCTATAGTCGGCTCTGCACACTCCTCTTTATTCATTCCAACCTTTACGGCAATGATAATCAGAAAAAGGGCCAGTAATATTGCGATGAGTATGGGTATCATTTGGTTTCTCCACTTTTACTCGTGAATTTCTAAATAGAATATATCACGAGGAATAGGTAAAATCCTACATGTTGTTAACAATTTCTCTGCCAAACTGTGAACAGGACACGGTCTGAGCTCCTTCTGTAAGTCTGGCAAAATCATAGGTGACCGTCCCTTTGGCAATAGCGGCTTCTATTCCTTTAACAATCAGGTCCGCAGCTTCGTGCCATTTCAGGTAGCGAAGCATCAGTTCGCCTGAAAGGATAACAGAAGAGGGGTTGACCTTATCCTGATTTGCGTATTTTGGAGCGGTTCCGTGGGTCGCTTCAAAAATTGCATGACCTGTGATGTAATTAATGTTCGCTCCCGGGGCGATCCCTATCCCACCTACCTGTGCAGCAAGTGCATCACTGATATAATCACCATTAAGGTTCATGGTAGCAACCACATCAAATTCATCTGCACGGGTTAACGCCTGCTGGAAAAAGATATCTGCAATGGCGTCTTTAATGAGGATTTTTTCACCGGGATTTCCTCCGCACTCTTCCCAACTTACAACCTTTTCAGCGTATTCGCTTTTTGCCAGCTCATAGCCCCATTTCATAAAGGCACCTTCAGTGAATTTTTGAATGTTGCCCTTATGCACGAGAGTGACGCTTTTTCGATTGTTTTCTATGGCGTACTCTATTGCGGCACGAATCAGTCTCTGTGAGCCGGTTTTTGATATGGGTTTGATTCCTATACCCGAGTCTTCCCTTATATCCCAATTAAACTTTTCTTTCATAAAACCGATAAGCTCAGCCGCTTCACTTGTTGCGCTTTCAACTTCTTTGCCAGAATAGACATCTTCGGTGTTTTCTCTGAACACCGCCATATCCACTTTTTCCGGATTTCTGACCGGTGAAGGCACACCTTTGAAATAGCGAACTGGACGAAGACACACATAGAGATCAAGTATCTGACGAAGAGCGACGTTAAGAGATCTTATTCCGCCCCCAACAGGTGTGGTCAGTGGCCCCTTTATTCCAATCAGGTATTCTTTAAATATCTCTATTGTTTCATCCGGAAGCCAGCTTCCGGTAGCATTAAACGCTTTCTCCCCGGCGAGAACTTCTTTCCATACAATTGAACGTTTGCCATCATAAGCCTTCTCAACTGCTTTTTCAAGAACATAGCTTGCGGATTTCCATATATCAGGCCCTGTACCGTCACCTTCTATATAAGGAATAACCGGATTTTGGGGTACATGCAGAACGCCGTTTTCCATAGTGATTTTTTCAGCCATATTCTTCTCCTAATTGCAGTGAAATATTTGAGATTGATTAGTTGAAATCGGGGTTAAAATAGTTGATCTGCAAAATGGCAAAGGCAGATCAGGGATCATTGCGCTAAAAATCAGCATAGCGCTTTCAATAAAATACGTTCTACAATTATTATGTACAAGGGAAAGGGTATTGACAGCTTGGCTGCGTAGGATGTATCTTAAGTTGACATTCGCGGGAGTAACTCAATGGTAGAGTGCAACCTTCCCAAGGTTGAAGTTGCGGGTTCGATCCCCGTCTCCCGCTTTTTAAAAAAGTTTTACCTGCCAAGATTAGCCTGTCTGTCTTTTTATCTCTGTTTGAATACAGTTGCAAAAAACAAAAAGCGCCACGGTATCCGAGACGCTTTTAGAGAAAAATCAATCTGTTACAGATTATTCTATTTCGTATTTTTCAACCAGGTTGCCAATATCATCCTTGCTGACTGAAATGGTGTATTGAATGATCGCTGTATCCATTTTCCTTCTGATGTTTGTGGGCACAAACGACTGCATCACTTCATCCTCATCTGTCTTCTCACCAATTCTGACCGGAATAAACTCTACAATACCGGCTGTGGGGTTTGGGTTGTACGCTACTCTCAGTACTGTTCCTTTCGGAATTACGATACTGAAACTCTCACTGCTGTTTACGACTTCAGCCCTTAGTCTGAACTCCTGAAGTGCAATGAAAGTATCTCCTCTTGAGATTGTATCCTTTGAACCGCAACCGACCAAAACAACTGCTAAAACAGCCGTAAGAAAAAATTTAATGCAGGACATTTTGCCTCCTTTATAGAATCTGTTGTCTAATAGATTATACAATTTTGTATTCTAAATATACACTAAAAATGTTTGCAATAATCAAATAAAACTTCTTCCCTTGGAAAAAAAATCATGGAGTAATCCAGCGGGCAAGAGGTTTAATTACCGGATTGTTTCCGGTTTCCCAAGGAACAGAATTCCCTGAAATGAAAGTGTCGACACTCAAACCCAGTGCAAGCGGAATTTTTACATCTGCAGGTACGCCGAGCTCCTCAATTGTTCTGATAGGTATTGGATCAAAATAGGCGCTTAGATAATTGATAATAGCTAAGTTGTTGCTTCCTCCTCCCGAGATCCAAACTGCCCCGGGATTGGTTTTCAGGGGGTATTCTCTTGTATAAAAATCAAATATTGTTTTGGCGGTCAGGGCTGTGATTGTTGCGACTCTGTCGATTGGGTCCAGTGATTTGATTTCCTCTTTTTCCAGCAGGTGTAAAAACGAATCGATTGATGAGTGCTTTGGTGCCGGTTTTTTAAACCATGGCTCTGAAGAGAGTGTTTCCAGACTCTCAGTGTTTACCACTCCTTTTTGAGAAAGATTGCCATCCCGGTCGAACCCATCGGGTGAATCAGCAGCCTGAGCACATTTATCTACCAGTATGGTCCCGGGTCCGGAATCAGATTCTGTTATCAGTGTGGAGTTGTCATTGTCGATTATAGTTATTCGTGAGAGAAGGCCGATGTTTACAAAAACAGCCGGTCCGCTAACCTGTTTTGAAATTTTCAGAATCCCAGGAAACAGCGGAAGCACTCCCGGACCACCTGCAAGAATGTTATGTCTGATAAAATCGGTGAAAACCGGCAGGTTCAGGGAGCTTGCAACAAACTGAGCATCCCCTACGGTGAGATTCCAATTGCTTTGCTGAAGGTTTTCTCCCGTTTTGCCCTTCCAGAGTGTTAGTTTATTCAAGACTACGAAATGGGGTTTGCCGATTGCCTTTGGGGCCTGGGCAAGTGCTGCGGTTGCGCTTTCAAGAAAAAGCATGGTGGTTTTGTATTCCAGCCAGGCCAGCTCTGAAGGAGTTATCGGATCCTGTGTTTCGATTAGTTTCCCTATCAGTGTACCAACTTTTTTGGGGTAGGGAATGAATGCCTTGGAATGAATATTCCAGGAGCCGTTCTCTGTTCCTATATATAGCGCCTGAATTCCAGATTGTATCCCGCCTGCAGAAATAATCAGAATCCGGCGATTCTTTTTCCTTTTCAGTTTTCCCTGAATGTCTGCGCTCATTATCTGTCCCCATAGGTTTGTTTCCGATTTTTAAATATAATATGGTGATAAACCTTTCTGCTGATTGTTTGAAAATGTATAGTTACTTTTTGCTCACGTATAAAGCCAAAACAACCCTGCCACACTTTGGCCTCCCCCCCCCAATCCGAATCAAGGATATTTTATTCTTGTGTTCAATCAGGAAGTTATGTGTACCAAATAAGGAACCGATTCGCATTACCCAGAAAAAAATGCTGAATTCCACACTCGGAAGGGAATGTTTACTGGGTTTCTGTTGTCAAGGCAAAAAAAGGGTTAAAGTTTTTCGGGCACCTGCCGATAAAATAAATGGGGAAGTAATATAACCGGCACGTTTGGCAGGAAGGGGAAGCCAGCCATAACGGACAGGATGTCGGAAAACACACAAGGGAGGTGTATTATGTTTGTAGACTCACTCAGTCTGGCTGTGTCCCGCATAGGTAGTCATTACAACACATCGCGAAAAGGTTTATCGGTTTCTCTTGAGAGACTTTCTACCGGGAGGCGTTTTGAGCAGCCCCGGGATGGTATTGGCGATTTTATCCGTATACAGCGGATCAGGCAGGATCGCAGGGATTATGACGAGATTTCAAAAAATCTCTCCAGAGCTACTGCAATACTGAACGTTGCTGAAAGTGCAGGAATGGAAGTTGTAAATAATTTTCAGAGGCTCAAAGAGATAACAGAGCTTTACCATATGCGTTCAACTACCGATGAAAACAGGTCTCTTTATGAGCTTGAGTTTGACACTTTGCTGGTCAACATGAATACCATAAAGAACACTATAAGCTTTGATGGCAAGCAGCTGATTCAGCATACAGACACTGTCGCAAGGATTAACCTCGACCCTCATAATCCCGACTCAGTTCTTGAAATCCGGTTTGATGAGAGTCAGATGTTTGACACTTCCGGGCTGTCAATAAATTCGGGGGGATCGAAAGAAACTGCCATGCAGGCTATTGAGGAGCAGATGGGAAAGGCGATGCTTTATCTTGGGCAGACAAGCGGCTTTATGAGATCGGTAAATACACAAACAGAGCTTATAGGGTCTGTGGTGGAGAACGGACATGCGTATGAGTCAACTTTGGGAAGTATAAATGAAGTGGAAGAACTAAGTAAAATGGTAACCCATGATATGCGGCAGCAAGCTTCTATCTCAATGCTCATGCACGCCAATGTGGCCCGGCAGGCTATTCTGAAACTGCTCGGTTGAAACCTGTGATTCAAACCTATCTTTCATATACTGGAAATCTCCGGTGTCACAAAGATACCGGAGATTATCTGTTATTTGGAGTACATCCTGAAATCTGCATTCGGGAAAATTGAGTCGAGGTGTTCCAGTGTCTCAACCATATTGCTGTTTGACTGATTACTTTCAATATAATCAGCCAGAAAGTGAAATCTGCTGATATGGTCTCTTACCCTTCTGGATGCATACTGCTCTGAGGTTGAATTGGTAATCATGAAAGGCCAGTCTGAGCTTTGTGCAAGGAGAAGCTCTCTGACACACTGGTTGAGAGCTTTGGTGATTTTGGATTCCTGAGGAACAGTGCTGTATTTTTCCGCGAGGCATTTCATTCTTCTGATACACTCATTTAAATGAGTCAGAATCCAATCTGTTTTACCATTGCACCATACCTCAAAATATCCTCTGTGTCCCCAGCTTGACATGCAGGGCATACCGTGCTGGTGAACGGGGTGTCTGTTAAGATAGCTCTGAGGCGAGAGCATAGCCATGGTTGATTGATCGAAAGCGGTTTTTCTTATAAGATAATCGAGCCACTGAGGACCTTCATACCACCAGTGACCAAAGAGCTCAGCATCAAAAGTGGCAACGATTACAGGCTCTTTGCTCATAACGGAGGAGAGCTGGTTTATCTGTGCGATTCTCTTATTCATATAGATGGCGGCATGATCTGCAGCCCGCTCTCTTGCCCTGTAAGGGTTGTAGTAGCCCTTGTGTGATCCCGGACCGGTGATTTTCCAGTATTTTATTCCCGTATCCACTCTAACGTTGTCTTCTATATAGGGAGCGATATAATCCATGTCGAGTTCATGGCCGATATCACGGTAAAACTCTCTGTATAGCGGGTCTCCGGGAAATCCTTTCTGTGCTGACCATACCTCTTCGGTGCTGTCCTGATCTCTTGCAAAGGCGGCTACGCCCGAAGGGGTGAACAGGGGTGCATATATCCCATACAGTGGTACTACATCTGCATGGTCAATTCCATGGGACTCAAGAAAAAAGTACCTGATACCTTCCTGTCTGAGTATATCCTCGATCCCGGGAATATAGGCGCACTCAGGAAGCCAGAATCCCTGTGGTCTGAAACCCAGCACCGATTCGAATGTTGATATACCTGTGCTTATCTGTACTTTTACCGCTCCGGGCTCAGACATATACAGCGGAAGAACAGCATGAGTGGCAGAAGTGGTTATAAGCTTTACTTGTGCGCTTTGATGGAGTTCAAGGAAGGCTTTTGAGAGTTTGCCGTCATAGGAATTAAAAATCTGGAGTGTTTCTGTAAAAGAATCCTTGTAAAAAGATGCAAGCCAGCTGAGATGGCCATCGTGGTGGTTTCTGTTTTGCTCTTTTTCCGCCAGCACTATGAGCTTTTCGAGGTGATGGGCATATCTTTCCTGAAGAGTGGTGTCCTCCAGCATACTGAGCAGAGTGGGTGATATTGACAAAGTAATTTCAAACGGAACCTGTTCAGATATAAGCTGCCTGAGAACTTTTATGAGGGGTATGTATGTTCCGGTGAGCGCTTCAAAAAACCACCGTTCTTCCAGAAATGAGTCGTACTCAGGGTGCCTTACATATGGCAGATGAGCATGAAGAACCAGTGAGAGATATCCTTTAACCATTTTGCTTCTCCCTTTGTTTTATGGCAGCAAGAGCCCATTTGTTGATATACATCCCAGCTATACTCTCTGTTGTCCTCATCAAACTCGAGTCATTTACTAATGATGACTGGAGAACCCTGAGCGGATTAGAAAGCATCTCCTTTATACCCCAGGTGATTGAACCATGGTTATCATAGACTAACAAGCCGTTAATCCCGTGTTTAATGTCAAAAAGTCCCGATTGATGAGTTGCAATGACCGGTTTGCCTGCGCTTAGGGCTGCGTGTGCAACACCCGGATCCTGACAGCTCCTTGCTGGTATAATCACCAGATCTGTCACATTAAGCAGCTGGTCGAAAAGTTCAGAAGAAATATCTCCTGTAAATCGACATAGCTCACTTACCCCCGTGTGCCAGGCTCTGTGCTGGAGCTCTCCCATAATCGGTCCATCGCCGGCAAATACAAATTGTCCATGCGAAAATTCCCTGCAAACATTTGGAATAGCCTCCATCAGAAGATCTGCTCCCGATGAACAGGACATCTCTCCGGCAAAGAGAATTATGGGGTTCTGGTTTGACAAACCATACCTGCATCGTATGTAATCCCCGTGTTTGCCATTATCGGCAGAAACATTTAATGTGTCGGGGACGACAAAGACATGTTCCGGATCCTTTTTGTAATGTTGCAAAACCAAATCTTTTATAAGTTCATCGGCACATAGAATCGTATCTGCTTCTGATACAAGATTACTCTCAATTGTTTCTATGTGTTCTGACAACGCGCTTCTCTCTCCGTTTATCTGACCAGATCTCTGCAGCTCAGTTGAATGAAGAACAGCAATAAGCGGCAGTGAGGTATTTGCGGCCGCTGCCATGGCTGCAGGGGCGCTGTACCAGTCGTGGCACTGAATGCACTCAAAAGGAGTCCGTTTGTGTTTGCGTTCAAACTCAAGAAGCAGTTTTGATGAAGTAAGGCGGACTCTCTCTGTGAGGGGCAGTGAATTATCTCCCGAGAGATGAGATTTTTTACCTGAAAAAACCACCGGAGAAGTCCCCATGGATCTGCACTTTGAAACAACTCCCTTGATGAATTTCTCCAAAGGCTGTTCTTCATAGGTGCTATCGGACAGAGCCAATTCGTTAAGAAAAATTGCTGTGGAAATAGGGGCATCCCCGGTTTTTTTCAGCAGCAGGTTCATCTCATCGAAAACTGCTGAACATGCCACATTTTCGACGGGAAATATTCTTGTAAAAGCTTGACTTACGTATAGTCCTGAGGTTTTCATACGGGAAGACTTACGCGGGCGGTCAAAATACATCGTATTTGAACGACAGCAGTAGACGAACCTACCATCAGAAAACAGAAATCCCAGTTCAGCCATTAGATTTGATTCAAAATGGTCGATGTTGAGATAGTAAGACCCTGAAGTGGAATTGATCTCGATATCGAATTGTCTGTTTGCATTAAAGCCATTAAATTGAACATTCGTTACATCGTACACCCTTATTATAAGTTTTGTCTGTTCGCTGAAGGAGTCTTTGTGGGTAGTTTTTATGTTCTGAACAGTTGAATCGTTAATATGCCATTGTAAAAATCCCAGATGCGGATAGACTGCAAGTAACGCCATGCCCTCCTGATTTAGTTCTGCAGGAAACCGTTTGCCCACTTTCCAGCAAATCTGCCTTAATGACTCCTGATCGGGAAGATGGTGCGACTCTTTTTTTCTGGGTGGTTTTTTTGTAGTACACTCTACGCTGCAGATGCCGGGACTGAGTATAGACTGTGATTTGCCGGAAACAAGAGAAGTTGACATGTCCAATTCTCCTTACGTTGTTTTGTGGATGTCTGTACCCGGAGCAGTAAGATCTTCTTTTTGAGAGTAAACTGTACTCTGCACCCCTGAGCGGGATGCAGAAAGTGAGATTGTATGTGTAATACACATTACTTGTTGTAAACATCAAGTGTCTGATCAGCTATAAGATCCCATGAGAAAGCATTTTCAACTGCTTCTCTTCCCTTCTGACCCATCCAGCGTGCGTGCTCGAAATTGGCGAAAAGAGAACCGATTCCCCATGAGATAGACTCAGGATCCGGATACACTTTAAACCCATTGACATCGTGCCAGACAAACTCAGTCCCATTGTGTGTGGCAATAACCGGTTTCCCGGCAGCCCATGCCTCAAGTACCACCAGTCCAAAAGGTTCATTTCTGCTTGGCACGGACACACAATCACAGGCTCTGTAAAGGTCAATCAGTTCCCCTCTCGGGAAAGCACCGTAAAAGCGGCATGCATGCGAAACTCCAAGAGTGTTGGCCAGATTTTCAACTTCCCCCCGCATATCACCATTTCCAGAGAGTATAAATTTTGCATTGGGGTAGTAGTGCAGGATACTGGGAATCGATCTTATCAGCAGGTCTGGTCCCTTTTGGGTTGTCATTCTGCCAACAAAAAGAACGGTAGGATCCAGAGGGCCTATGCCGTATCTGGCTTTGATCTCACCCTGGTCAATCCAGCCATTGAATTCGTGGAATGAAATTCCGTTGGCCACTACATGTGTTTTACAGTCAGGGAGATTGTAAATCCATTGCACTTCATTTTTTAGCAGCTGTGAAACTGTGATAACCTGATCTGCCACATAGCTTCCATGGCGTTCGTGATCCATAATGATTGAAGAGGGACCGTCGTAGAAGTTGTTTCCGCATCGTCCGTATTCTGTTGAGTGGATGGTAAGCACTCCCTTTCTTCCCCTCCCCTGTTTAATCCAAACCATGGCATTGGAGGCCATCCAGTCATGGGCGTGTACTATATCGAAATGAGCTCCCATGTAATCTTCAGTTGCAAACAGAGCATCAACAAAGGATCTGCACATATTGTTTATATCACAGATGAAGTCAGCGGAGCCGTTGTAGGGAGTTCTGTGATAGTGTACGCCATGAATATTGCTGTAGTGCCAGTCATCATGCCAGCGCATTCTTGTAAACACGTGAACTTCATGCCCCTTACGTTCCAAAGCTGCTGCCAGTTCTGTAACATGAACAGCAACTCCTCCTACTGATACCGAGTGAAGTGTTTCCCAGGAGAGTAATGCGATACGCATAGGTCAAATTCCTCCGTAAAGTTTGAGTGTAAAACCCCTGTGAGGGGGATAGGTGTTATAGATATTTGTGTTTGATGATGTCTTTTTCTGAGAGCTGCTATTCCCAATATGACAATGCTCTTGTCGCACTTTTGGGAAAAACAGCAATGTGTTCTGTTCTGAGAAATACCGCAGTAGCTAAAAAACATGTTGCAGAAGGGGTCAAGTGGGCTATAGCTTAGGATTTGCGATATGAAACGAAGTGGAAGATTTGCAAAAAGCATGCCAGAGCCGCAATGGTTGAAGAACTCAGGGCTTCCTTGTATTTTTATCCTTTTAACCATTACACCTAGCGGGAAAATCATTATGAGTCGCCAGCAGCATCATGAAAAACTTCAGCGCATGTATCTAAACGCAGCGGTGAATCGCCAGTATGAGCCAAAGATCTCTGTTTCCAGAGGTGAGGCTGAAGTGATCATTGAAGTCAAAGAGGATTTCTTCCACTCAGCCCACTCTGTTCATGGTTCTGTATATTTTAAGGTCCTCGATGACTCCTCGTACTTTGCTGCCAGCTCTCTTGTGACTGATTGCCATCTGGTGACAGTCAGTTATAATCTCTATTTTCTGCGGCCTGTGAAGGAGGGCTTTTTACGGGGAGTGGGCAAAGTTGTAAACAGCTCCAGAAGAGTCATTGTCGCTGAATCAGAGGTGTTTGACAGCAGAGGCAAACTTGCGGCACGGGGAAGCGGGACTTTTATGAAAAGCTCTCTGCCGCTCGATGAAAATGTAGGTTATCTGTAATGTTTTGGCCGTAAAAACGGAAACCCGGTGCGTTAATGCTGCCCGGGCTTCTGTTGTAAAAAAGCTGCTTCGGCATGAAATATTACAGATCAGATTCCTCAAGCAGTTCCATTTTATGTTCAGAAAAAAGGCTGATCGCCTTATCCGAATCATCGCATCTGATAATTGCCTGAGCTCTGTCACCTTTTGCAAAAGCATACATGTACTCAACACTTACATTCGCATTGGACAGAACCTTGATTGCACTCATGAGTGAACCCGGCTGATTGGGAATACAGAGACAGATTACATCTGTCAGATTTACACTAAAGAGATTCTCCTTGAGAGCCTTCACTGCAACCTCTGGGTCTGAAACAATGAGTCTCAGTATTCCATATTCGGATGTTTCAGCGATGCTGAGGGCAGAAATGTTGATATTTGCACTGCTGAGGATTTCTGTCACTTCTGTCAGACGACCGGATTTATTCTCAAGGAACACTGTGAGCTGTTTGATAATCATAAGGTAAAACTCCTTTTGTATTTTTCAGTTCTCAGATTGATCTTTTATCGATAACTCGCTTTGCCTTACCTTCGCTTCTCTCTATGGTTTTGGGTTCAACCAGTTTAACTGAGACGGAAATACCAAGAGCACTTTCAGCACTGTGTCTGATTTTGTTTCTCAGATTTTCAAGTTCCTTTATTTCATCTGAGAAGAACTGTTCCTCAACTTCAACCATAAGAGTGAGCTTGTCAAGATTGTTTTCCCGCTCAACAATGAGCATGTAATGGGGAAGGGTCTCACTCATCTCAAGGAGAACTGTTTCGACCTGTGAGGGAAAGATGTTCACCCCTCTGATAATCAGCATGTCATCACTGCGGCCAAGGCACTTCTCCATCCTCACCAGGGTTCTTCCACACGCACATTTATCATAGATCAGACGAGTCAGATCACGGGTGCGATACCTGATAAGCGGCAGACCCTCCTTGGTTACGGTGGTGAATACAAGCTCACCCTTCTCTCCCTTTTCAACAGGTTCCAGTGTTTCCGGATTAATTATCTCGGGAATGAAGTGGTCCTCATTTATGTGGAGACCGCACTTGTGTACACACTCACTTGCCACACCCGGACCTATGATTTCGCTCAGACCATAGATGTCAATGGCCAGTATGCCAAGGTTGTTCTCTATTGTGTTACGCATGCTTTCGGACCATGGCTCTGCACCAAATATGCCAACCCTCAGTTTAAGATCCTCTTTTTTCAAACCATGCTCTTCGATTGCCTCTGCAAGGTAGAGCGCATAGGAGGGCGTACATGCAATTACGGTACTTCCGAAATCCTGAAGAAGCTGGAGTTGTCTTTTAGTGTTACCCCCTGAAACCGGGATCACAACTGCACCAAGCTTTTCACTTCCGTAATGAACTCCAAGTCCCCCTGTAAAAAGGCCATAGCCATACGCTATCTGAATAAAATCATCACGGGTAATTTCAGCACATGAAAGTGTGCGGGCCACAACCTCAGACCAGGTCGCAAGGTCTTTTCTTGTATACCCCACAACTGTAGGTTTGCCGGTTGTTCCTGAGGAAGCGTGAATTCGGACAATTTCGCTCAATGGTACAGAGAATAGTCCATAGGGGTAGGTATCACGGAGATCGTTTTTGGTTGTAAAGGGCAGTTTGTGAAGATCGTTAACAGAGGTGATATCCTCGGGGCCGATATGCATCTGCTGCATTTTTTGACGGTAGAAGGGAACGTTGTGATACACCCTGGTTACCATGTCCCTTAATTTCTCAGACTGAAAGCGCTCCATGGTCTTACGGTCTGCGCATTCCATAGTTTCATTCCAGATCATCAGTAATACCTTTCTTTAATACTATAGTGAACAGCCTTCTTTGAATGCTGAAAATTGTCTGTAATATGCAGGATGTTTATCGCTTAAGTCCTGTTTTTAAAAAATAGAAAAAGCTCACCTATTATAATAGTATATAGTCTGAATGGAAGAAAAATATATCGGGGAACCAGGGGGCGTCTGCCTGTTAAGCCAATTTACTCCGATTTTTTTTTAAAAATAGCAATGAAAATTCCGCCTTCTAAAGTTCAGAAATTATATTGGAAATTTGTTGTCCTCACCGACCGAGGAGTCGGTTTTCCAAGTGAATAAAGAGTTTTCGGTGAAACAAACGTTCAACAATCTTCCAGAGCAGAAAAGACAGCGGGTCATCCAAAGCAGTATCGCAGAGTTTGGTGAACATGGTTATGAGCATGGATCCACTGACAGAATTGTAAAGAGAGCCGGTATATCAAAAGGGGGACTTTATGAATATATCGAGAGCAAAAAGGATCTCTTTCTCTTCTCGGTTGACTATACCTATACCCGTCTGTATGAATTTATAGGTGATCATATCTCCTCAAAACAGATAGTGCTTCCATCAGATATACTTGAAAGGTTCAGGCTGATCGCCTCGATTGCCATAGAGTTTTATATCCAACATCCGGAAATGATATCCTTTATTGTAAAGTGCAATCACCTTAAAGACACGGTGCTGATGTCAGAGGTTCAGAAGATATTTCTGGACAAATTTGATGAGCTTTTTTCCGGTGCAGAGAGCGCCCCCCTTGCATTTCCACTTAAAGAGGTTATTGAGCTTCTCAGGTGGCTGCTTGTGAAAACCAGAAACGACTTTGTAGCCAGATTGGCAGTTAACTCTGATACCGAAGGGGTCAGAAGGGAATACATGAATGAGTGGAACCTGTATCTTTCCATGCTCAGCAGAGGGATATACAAAGAGAAAAAACTATAAGGGAGAGATTCACTATGTTTCTTGGACTTGAAGGAGCCGGGGTGATGGCAGCTTATCTGTTATCCATTTGTGCGGCATTGGCTTGTGTTATATATGGAATTCTCAACTGGAATCAGCCTAAGGATGAAAATGAAACCAGGGAGATTGAAGAAGAGATTGAATGGGAACAGCATGATCCGGAAGTTATGGAGGAATGGGGGAGCAGGAGATGAATTTAATACTTTTGGGATTTATTGTTTTTATTTTTCTGCTGATCAATGGATTTTTAGCATTTCTTGGGTTTCGTGGTACCCGTAATGCCTCAGATTACCTCCTTGCAGGCCGTAAAGCACATCCGGTCATAATGGCAATCTCCTATGGGGCTACTTTTATCAGCACCGCAGCAATTGTGGGGTTTGGAGGGGCTGCCGCAGTATATGGAATGGGTGTGCTGTGGTTGACATTTCTAACCATATTCGTGGGTGTTTTCATCGCCTTTGCCTTGTTTGGGAAAAGAACAAGGAAAATCAGCCACAATCTTGACGCGCATACATTTCCTGAGTTTATAGGGAAACGGTTTAACTCCCGGTTTCTGCAAACTGCTTCAGGGCTTTTGGTTTTTGTCGCGATGCCGCTTTATGCCGGTTCGGTCATCATCGGGGGCACTCAGTTTATCGCACAGACTCTTGAGATAAATTATGAAATAGCACTTCTGTTTTTCGTATCGGTTGTTTCTGTTTACGTTGTGATGGGCGGGCTTAAAGGGGTAATGTATGCGGATGCCTTTCAGGGAACACTGATGTTTGCAGGGATGGTTTTTCTCTTAATTTACACATACACAATGCTGGGTGGTGTGGTTGATGCGCACTCTTCGCTTACGGCTCTTAAGGGTGAAGCTGTAGAGTTATTTGGCCATCTGGGACACAGGGGATGGACCGCTATGCCTGAAGCTGGTTCCGTTTTTTGGTGGCAGCTGGTCAGCACAATTGTTCTGGGTGTGGGAATAGGGGTTTTGGCTCAACCGCAGCTTGTGGTCAGGTTTATGACAGTTAAAAGCAACAGAGAACTTAACAGAGCGGTGCTTATAGGGGGAGTTTTCATCATAATGATGACAGGGGTGGCTTTCATTGTGGGAGCTCTGAGTAATGTTTATTTCTCAAGGGAAATGGGGTTGAGTTCATTTTTAGCAGTTGAGAAGAACACCGACAACATTATTCCTCTTTTTATCAATATGGCAATGCCTTCCTGGTTTACGGCAATATTTTTTGTCACATTGCTTGGAGCCGCTATCAGCACTCTTTCATCTCAGTTTCACACCATGGGAAGTGCCTTTGGGAGAGATTTTCTTGAACAGGGGCTTGGGGTAAAAACAAGAAGCTCCATTCTAACCACAAAACTTTCCATGTGCTTTACAATACTTGTGAGTGCTTCTCTTGCCTATGTTCTTCCACATTTTTTTGAACAGGGATCAGCGATAATTGCTATAGGGACGGCCATTTTTTTTGGACTTTGTGCTGCGACTTTTCTTCCGCTCTATTTTGGATCACTCTACACCAGACGCATAACCAAGGCAGGTGCAATAGCCTGTTTTGTAAGCGGGTTATCTGTAAGTTCTTTCTGGCTGATATTTGTTCAGACAAGAGCTTCGGAGCCACTTGGGATCTGCAGGGCCATATTCGGGGTGGACAGTTTGGCATCGAGTCCATGGCTTCAGAATGTTGATCCGGTGGTTGCAGCTCTGCCGGTATCGATACTGTGTACAATAGTATTTAGCCTTTTCTCAAAGCCTCCCGAAGAGATTTATCTTGATGAAGTGTTCAGGGGTGTGAGATAGCAGGATTTGGTTTAAATAGAAGTGAAAGAGAGGGGCTCCCCACTCTTTCGCTTCTTAGACTTTTGAGTGCCGCTGATTAATTCAATGTCAATTTGAGTTTCCATCAAAGCGAAAACTTTCGATTACAGGGTTTAGTTCTATATCGTAGAATGTAACCGTTCCGCCTTCGTAGGGTAAGCTGAAATCTTCCCCGGTCCAGTTATAGAGCAGAAACTGTATGTTGCTTGTCAGTTGATTTGTGTAGTTCTGTATTGCTTGCCGGTAATGTTCATCTTCTGCATCAAGTTCTGCCCAGATTCCGTTTGAGTAGTGCCATGCCTTTTGAAGCTCACCGTTATAAATAAAGATCTCATCGACATTTTGATCCTCGAGGTACTCGACCCTGAGCTTAAGCTGTTCAAGGTTTATGTCTCCGTATGTGTCTGTGTAGATATCGTTGGCTTCAACTGAACGTGTGAAATTTTCCTGAACAGGGTGATCGAGATTGAGGAGAAATCTTACACTGGTGACTTCTGTGTAGGTGTCCTGATTTCTTAGTCCGCCGGTAATACTATCTGAGCAGCCTGTTAGAAAAATAAAAAGAAAGGCAGTGGTACTGATCAGTTGCATTTTGGTTTTTGTTTTCATGGCTTGTTTGTCCTTTTGTAAATGTTGAGAAATAAAAAATGAGACCTGTAAATTTTTGGCGACAATACATTTCTATACCGTTACAAAACGCAAAATCTGAACCAAGAGAGTATAAGTGTGAGCGGGGGGCTTCCTTTTTTATCACTTGTATTTTTTCTTTGGAGAAATCCTGAGCGTTACAGTTCTTCATAGGAGGTTGTTAACAATACTGTATAAGCTTACATTGGGACTGATGTTTTTTCCGGAATTGCGAAAGGCAAGGGGAGAACAGTCGTTGAAGGGCTGTGTTCCTAATATTGGAAAGTTAAGGAGAGTTGGAGGTTGACTTGTATGCAATCTAATGATCAGGCAGAACTAAAAAACAGTTTGTAAATTGAGTCTGCAGTTTAAAAGAGAGTGTGAGTGGGAGAGTATTTCCCGGACGGCATGGTTTCTGCTTTTTGTTAAATGGCAGGAGAGAGTTTATGGGTTAGGGGAATTTAACGGTATAAGGCAGGGGTTATTATCCCGGGGGAGGTTTAAAATGGCTTGTCTGAAGAAAAAAGGTTTTTTCTTGATGGCGTCATTGTTCTCTGTTGTTTTGATGGGGTGTGGGGGCAGATACCGCATGCAGGATTACAGAAGTCACATACCAAACGAGATGCAAAGTCGCATAGAAACCATGTGGGAAGATGCGATCTGGTCAGTTGGTACTGCTACAGGTCCCGATGAACATATCACCATCTCCAGAGCAACTGCAAATGCAAGGGCAGAGCTTGCCCGGCAGTTCAGAATCAATGTCGATGTACTGGAGAAAGCCTATGATGAATCGGTAAATGAGGACCATGTAGGTGAGTATATTGAGGTAAAGGCGATTTTTGCCACCCTTGAGGTGTCCGGATCAAAACGGGATATGACACTTATAAGAGAAACAGATGGGGGATATTCCGCAAAGGTACTTCTTGTGCTTTCAGCCGAACAGTTTAAAAGTGTATTGGATAACAAGCTAAATGCATATACCTCTTTCAGATCCCAGAGCGCCTACAGAGAACTTGAAGAGCGTGCGGAGAGAGAGAGAAGACGTCTTGAAGAACTTAACAGATAAATGTCTTCATCCACTGATCTTAGGTTTTAAGGAAGAATGGTTACAGTATGAAACACGATCTGGATCTGATCCATGCAATACTTGAGCATGCACAAAACCAAACCCGCCCCTCAAGTACTCAAAATATAGGGGTGCTCAGGGAAAAGGACAGCAGAACTGCCGATGATCATATATCTCTGCTTCTGGAGAAAAAACTGATCAATGCCTCCAAAGAGATAGACTGCACCGGAACTCGGGTAATTCATGGTATAACCGAAGAGGGATCTGAATTTCTTAGAGCCATAAAAAGCGACTCCGTGAGGAAAAAAGTGAAAGATGCGGAAAAAGAGATGGGTGAGAAGATGACCTTTGAGGTGGTGTACGGAATTGCAAAAGACTTTTTATCCGGATTATTACTATAAGATTTACCCGTTCATTTCCTCCCTGCTGTATCGGGTTTGTCTCCAAAGACTTACATAAAGAGCTGCACTCAGAAACTCTTCACAAATGTGGTGTTTAGCACTTGTTATACCCAATCATTTTTGTGTTTCAGTTCATAATTCATTATTTTTCAGTAATCTTTAGCCTGGAGTATTTATAACGATGTCCATTTATTTAAAAGTGCTGCATATCGAGGATGATGAATCGGATGCGCTGTTACTGACAAGATTTCTGGAAAAGAATGGTTTTGATATTGAGTATACCCGTATCGACACAAAAGTACAGGTTGAAAAGGTCCTTGCCCAAAAGGAGTGGGATCTCATTATTTCCGATTTCATGCTGCCGGGAATGAATGGGCTCGATGTTTTCAAAATTGTAAAAGAGAGCGGGGTAGATATCCCGTTTATAATTGTTTCCGGGCAAATAGGGGAAGAAACTGCGGTTGAGGCGATGCGGGCAGGTGTGAAGGATTTTATCAATAAAGATAATATGGCCAGGCTGATACCTGCAATTAAGCGTGAAATGAAGGAGTATGAGAATCGCAAACGGCATAAAAAGATCGAATCTCTTCTGAAGAAAACCAAGGATGAGTTTGAGCGGCACCGTCGTCAGGAACAGGAGATGAAACTTCTTGGACAGTTGGTTTCAGGTGTTGCTCATGAGGTGAGAAATCCTTTGAATGCTATCACCGCTCTGCTTGAGGCTCTGTTCCAGGATGATATTGCAGATCCTGAGAACATAAGTATGTATAAGAAATATATCAATGCGCAGGTAGACAGGCTCAATCACCTGATGAAGGATCTTCTGGAACTTGGAAATCCCAATAACTCATCGGAATTCATTGAACTTGACCTTGTTGCACTTTGTGGATCGACTGTTGAATTCTGGAACAACTCTCTTACCGCTGACAGTAAGGCTGTGTCATTTAAAAATGAGACCGGAAAAGAGGACCTCAAGATCCTCGGTGATTATACACGGTTACAGCAGGTTTTGGTTAATTTATTTCAAAACGCCAGTCATCACTCTCCGCAAAACAGTCTGATACAACTTGTCTTATCCGTGTGGGAAGGCAAGATAAATATCAGGGTCGTTGATAAGGGAAGTGGTATATCTGAAGAGATGGTTGACAGGGTGTTCGAACCTTTTTTTACCACAAGAAAATCCGGAACAGGGCTTGGTCTTGGGATAGCACGCAGCATTCTGGCTGCTCACAGTGGAACGATAAAACTGGAAAACAACAAAGCGGGCGAGGGGGGCTGCACGGCCACAATCACTATTCCTGATCCAGAGCAAAAAAACCTCTCGGAAGTGGCTTCTGGCTGCATATGTAATGGCTAAATTGTGAACATGCTTCAGCTACAAATTTACTGTAAAATAGAAGGTGGCTCCTTTACCCTGTTCTCCTGTAGCCCAGATTTTTCCGTTATGTCTTCGTATTGCCCTTTTGACAATTGCCAGGCCTACGCCTGTTCCCGGAAAATCGCTTCCTGAATGCAACCTTTGAAACGGAGCGAATAAGTGCTCGTAGTCAGACATACTAAACCCAGCCCCGTTATCAGAGATAAAATAGACCGTTTTTCGGTTTTCCCTCTTTTTACCAAATTCAATAACAGGATTTTCACTGTTACCGGTATACTTCCATGCATTGCTCAGCAGATTTGAAATCGCAAGTCGAAGAAGTGAAAGATCTCCCTTTGTCTTCAAATTTTCTTCAATCCTCACACTGACTTTTCTCTCTGGCTGACTTTGCTGCAGTTCATATATTATTGAATGAGCCATATCGGTAAGGTCAATTTCCTGAAATTCCAGCTCCTGACGGCTGATTCTGGAGAGACTTAGCATATCGTTAATGATATTATTCATCTTGTTTGTAGAATCGACAATCCGATCGAGGTAGTCTTTGCCTGGTTGGTCAAGATTGTCTGCATAGTCTTCAAGAAGGATTTCACTGAATCCTGCAATAACTCTTAACGGTGATCTCAAGTCGTGGCTAACTGAATAACTGAAGGATTTAAGTTCGTCATTGGCAACGGAGAGTTCTTCTGCGTGTTTTTTGAGTCGTGTTTCCATTTCTTTGCGCTCTGTAATGTTAAGTCCTATGATGGCATGTCTTCCATCAGGAATTTCCACATTGGCCCAACTGGTTTCAATCTGTGTGCCATCTTTACGCGTGAGCTTAATATCCTTGAACTGATCAGTAGGGGTGTTGACAATTTCTTCTGCCAAAATTTTGTGCTCGGGATCAGGGTATAGACAACTCAGCAGATCGACCCCTTTAATTTCCTCATTTTTCCATCCGGTAATATGTTCAAAATATCGATTGACATCAAAGCTCGATTTGTCTTTGCTATAAATAAGGAGCATGATCGGAATCGAGTCAAATATCGTTTTGAGCAGTGCGCTCTGGCGGGTGAGCTTGTTGTTGAGCTCCTGCAGTTCCCATTTTGTTTTGGTCAACTCCCTGTTTGTTCTGTCCAGCTCCTGATTTTTTTGCATCGCATTTTCAAATGTTGACAGGAGAAGGTTAATTGTCTGCATTCTCCCCGCAGCAATAGAGTAGGTTTTCCCGCCATAGGTGATTTCAATTTCGGGAGTTTCCTCTTCCTGATCAATTGTCTCCCCTTTGAGGACGTTTTCTACTTTGGAGAGAAGATATGAATCGCTGTAGGGTTTGGTGATAAAGAAATCCGCTCCGCAGGTAAGACCATTTATAACATCCTGCGGTTCAGTAAGCGCAGTGAGAAGAATAACTGGGATGGTTTTCAGGCCTGGTTCGGCCTTAATTCTCTGGCATAGTTCATATCCATTCATTTCGGGCATCATTATATCACTTAGGATAATATCGGGTGGATTGTTTTTTGCAATATTTAAGGCTCTTTTCCCGTTTTCTGCAGCCAAAACGTTATATCCACTGCTTTGAAGAACCGCTTTGAGCCGTTCTCTTTGAGTTGCGCTGTCTTCTGCTATGAGAATAAACATTTCCTTTTCATATGAGTTCATCTTTATTCCCTTTTTCGATTCTTTTTAAGATCTGATGGGTGAATGCGGGCAGTTTTTGTGCAATCTGGGCAGGGTCGAATATGTATCTGACAGCATTGTATTCGATTGCGGCTCCGGGCATTCCGTACACAATGGAAGAATCTCTGTCCTGAGCGATTGTTATACCTCCATACTCTCTGATTTGCTTCATCTCTTTTGCTCCGTCTTTTCCCATTCCCGTTAAAAGGACTGCAATGAGAGCGCTTTTGTATACTCTGCATGAGGAGCGGAACAGATATGAAACGGAGGGTCTTATGTTGTTTTCCGGCGGATCATCTCTAAGTACTATCCGCTCTTCAAAATCTACACCCATCTGGCAGTTATCAGGAGCAATATACACCCGCCCCGGTATTATCTTTTCGCCGTGAGATGCTAAGAGTACTTTTTTGTTGGTGGTCCTTTCAAGCCACACTTGTAAACCGTTGACAAAGCCCTCTGTTATATGCTGAACTACCAGTATAGCAGAGGGGAAATTGGCAGGGAGATTCGACAAAATGGCTTGAAGCACAGGAGGTCCCCCGGTAGATGCCCCTATTACCACAAGGGGAGATTTTGGTTGAATTTCCGACTCAATCTCAAAGTCTCTTTGTGATTTCTTCCTCCTTCTTGTCACCACTTTCACTTCAGACATGAGTCTAACAGTTTCTTTCAGTTTACTTTCTTCAATGGTCCTTTTTTCAGGGTCTGAATCTTCCGGTTTTGAAATTAGAGCTACTGCTCCGGCCTGCAGAGCATTAAAGGTGTTTACTGTTTGTGAGTTGGTTTCCTTGTAACTCATGATAACTATCGGCAGCGGAGAAGTTTCCATGATTACTCTGATAACCTCGAAACCATCCTCACTGTGAGGTAAGGCCAAATCCATCAGCAGAAGGTCGGGTTTAAGGGAGCGGGCCAGTTCAATTGTATCAGAACTGTTATTGACGATATTCAGAACCGAAAATTTCTCATCTTCACTTAACAGATCGCGGATGTAGCGAGCTGTTTGAGGAGATTTATCGGCGATGAGAACTTTTATCATAAAGCACCTTTATTTCAAATGAGTCTTTTAACTGTCTCAATTAAATTGGTATTATCAAATCTGCTCTTTACTATATATGCATTTGCCCCCGCTTCGATCCCCCGTTGAATATCCTCTTTTGATTCCAGTGCGGAAATAAGCACAATTGGCAGCTGAGCCAGTTTCTTATCCTCCCGTATTTTACGGGTCAGTTCAAAACCGTTCATTCTGGGCATGTCTATATCGGATAAAACTATATCAAACTTTTCTGTCCTGATCATGGTATAAGCCTCTGCACCGTCAACGGCTGTTTTTACTCTGAATCCCGAAGACTGAAGGATTGTTTTTAGCAGGGAACGGGAGGTTATAGAGTCCTCCACAACCAGAATAGTTTTTTCCCCTCTGGGAGACTTTTCTCTTAAGGTTTTTGTTTCATGTTTGGGTAATCTGGTTTTCTCTTCAATGCTTTCTGTCACCAAAAGGTCGCTTATGTTAAGAACGGGCACCACTTGCCCGGAGCCAGAAATAGTAGCCCCTGCTATCATTTTGACATTTTTCAACTGTGGACCAAGTCCTCTCACCACCACCTCTTTTTCGTCAATTACATGGTCAACTTCGATTGCAATTCTTTTTTCAGCAAAATTTACAATGAGTGAATTACGGCGACTCTTTTGAGTGTTTTCCATTCTTTGCGGCAGATTCAGTACATCCTTCAGATGAACAAGGGTAACTGCTTCATCTTCAACCATAATGGTAGTTACGTTTTCTACTGTTTTGATATCCTCATCACGGAAATTCTTAACGCTTTGAACAAATGGGGTAGGAATGATGAAACTGAAATCTCCAACCGACACAAGTACGCCCCTGAGTGTGGAGATGGTTGAGGGCAGAATTATTCTGAATGTAGTCCCTTTGTTCCTCGTGCTTTCCATCCATACCTGTCCGGAAATCTTTTCTATGAATTCCCTTACAATCGCAAGACCCAGCCCCCGGCCCGATAGGTCAGATACTTCCTGTCTGGTTGAAATGCCGGAGCGAAACAGCAGATCATTGATTTCAAAAGGTGTCAGCTCTTCTGCCTGATCGGAATTTATCAGTCCTCTTTTGACAAGCTCGTTCTTTAGCTTTGTTGTATCGACTCCCCGCCCGTCATCGCTGATTGTTATTTCGAAACCACTGTTTGCTGCACGGGTAAGTACGATTGTTATCTTTCCTGTGCTGTTTTTACCCGAGGAGATACGCTCCTGAGGGGTTTCTATTCCATGGTCAACAGCATTTCTTATAAGGTGAAGAAAGGGGGTTTGCAGTTCCTGAAGCATCCTTCTGTCAAATTCAGTCTGGGCTCCGATAATCTCAAGATTTACCTCTTTGCCCTGTTGACGGGACAGGTCGCGGGAAATCCTGTGGAGTGGTTCTGAGATTTCAGAAAATGGCTCCATACCAGCACTCTTGACATTTTGAAGGTGCTGGTGTACTGCATTTTCCAGAGTATGACAGTTCTCTCTGAACTGTTCGGTCAGCAGGCTCAGATCCCGGCTTATTTCGTTAAGGTGCAGAGGGTCAGTACCCGAAGGAAAAATTTCTTTTCCACCTTTTATCATCCCTGAGAAGATTGATTGCACTTTCGCGGAGATTTCATTTAGTTGATTTAAGGTGCTGTTGAGCGAATTTTTCACCGGAATCATCTCTTCAGCCTCCTGAAGAAACTGTTCGAGTTTTTCAGCCGGAAGTTTTACAACACCGGAGAGAAAATTTTTCCCGTAGGCGCTTTGAAGATCCGGTTTGGGCAAAGGAGTAACATCATAGGACTGTGAAGATTCAGGAATTCCTTTCGGTAGATCTTTACTTTTTTTCCAGGCGGATTCAAAAGATTCAAATCTGGAATTGAGACTGCTAACTTCCTGATCCTTTTGTTCTCCTGTAAGCAGCACACGGATAAGATCAAGCGCTCGGTGGAGCATATCAAAAAGTTCTTCCGGAGGGGTAATCCTCTTCTTTTTCAGCACAAGGAGCACACTTTCCAATGACCTGCACAGAGATTCTATTGAACTGTTCTCTATAGTTCTGGCAGCTCCTTTGAATGTGTGTGCGCGGCGGGAGAGTGTCTCAAGCAGTGGCTGTCTTTTGTTCTCCTCAGCCTTTTCCAAATCCAAAAATCCTGCACTGAGCACAGAAAGATGTTCCTGTGCTTCTGCTTCGAATATTTTCAGAAGCTTTCTGGTTAGTTCATTATCATTTGAAAGCATATTCGCCCTAAAACAAAATGGTTTCCGTTAAATTTATGCATACTGGGTGTAAATAAGCGAATCTGTTTGCGGTATTTACATCCCCTCGATTTCTGCAGGGGACTGCATACGCCGCAAGTTTTTTCTCCCAGCAGGCATTACTCTCCCTGTAGCTGATTGTTACAATATATTCACCACGCTGTTGAGTCTTTCTCCCAGTTCGCTAAGATTTCGCATCGCACTCTCAAGCTCCTTTAGACTCGATACATTTTGTTGTGTGGCCTGATTAATGGAGCTCATCCCCTCTGCCATCTGATCCATTCCGGCAAGCTGCTGGGAACTTGATGCGGCAATCTGTGTTGCGGCCTGGGCCGCTTCTGTGATGTTGTTGGATAAAACTTCAATAGCTTCCTTGGCCTGGAAAGACTGCTGTACACCGGAGTCGACTTTTTTTCCAGCCTGTTCGGTTATAAGAACAGAGGTGCTGGTTGCCTTTTGTATATCAGAGAGGATTTGTCTGATATTGGTGGTCGCCTGCTTTGAACGAATTGCAAGACTGCGGATCTCCTGCGCTACAACGGAAAACCCTTTCCCCTGTTCGCCTGCTTTGGCTGCTTCGATCGATGCATTGACTGAGAGAATGTTGGTGGCATCTGCAAGATCGTTTACAGAATCTGTGATCTGCCCTACCATCTGACTCTGTTCGTTGAGATTCATGATACTCTGGGCTACTTGTTTCATTACATCCTGTATGTCGTTCATTGAACCGATAGTCTCTTCAATTACTTTTCGGCCTCTCGTAGATACATGATATACGTTCTGTGTGTTTTCAATTTGTCCGGCCAAAGAGATTATCTCAGAATATGTCTGTTCGATAAACTCAGGCTGTTGCTGCTGAATAGCAGAAATTAGCTGCGCTCTGAGGACAACGATAGTCTCAATGTCTTCGTTTATACTCTCAAGAATCGATCTGCCGGTTTGGGTGAGTTGCAGGTCGAGGGTTTCAGTTATAAGGCCCTGAATTTCAACGCGAAATTCTGTTGCTCCTCTTTCATGCTCAGGTAAATCTTGCGGCGTTTCTACCATCCGGTCAAATTGTCTGATCCACTGTACAAATTCACTTTTTACATTCGCCATTTTCTGATAGGGAAGGAAGTCGGACTCGAAGACATGAATAAGGGTGTCCCGTGTATTTATCATCGTGTAATAGGATATTGCCGAAATTACTGCGCTTCCAGCGATTATTACAATGAATGCAATGAGCAGCTGGGATCGTAACGAAAGCTTCATACAGAGCTCCTTCTCAGTTTTTATGGAATGATTTTTTGTTTTAATTCAGCTCAGAGTATCGATTATCTTACTTAGCTGATCATGTATCGACAACGAGTCTTTTATCGCTTAAAATCTTTTCGGCATCGAGAACTATGAGCCGCTCCTTTGTAACACCTGATATATAGGTCTCAAGTCGTTGGTTTATCATGTGGGGAGCCTTCCTGATCTCATTGACCCGAACAGATTGATATCCTGCTACAAGATCGACCAAAATTCCAAAACACATATTTTCTGAGTGTAAAATGATAACTCTGTTCATGTCACTTATTGCCTGCTTTGAAAGTCCCAGAAGTTCTCTCATATCCACAATGGACACAATATTCCCCCGTACATTTATAATTCCTGCAATGAATGGGGGGGTGAAAGGCAAAACGGTGAAATTTTTCAGTGTGAGGGTCTCCTGAGCAAAGTGGGAACTTACCCCATATCTTTCTCCGGAAAGTGTAAAGAGCACTAAGTCGGTAAACTCCTCTTTCTTCTCCTGAACAAGTGGTCTGGCAAGCTCTCTTGCCCGGGATTTCAAGATCATTTCATCGAGATCGGATCCCGAAGTTTTTTCTTTCTGCTGTTCAAAATCACCCAACCTAAACCTCTCTTTCAATTATTTCAATCAACTCCAGAAGTCTTCCAGCTGGCAGTCCGTCTGATTCCGGAAGAATAGAGTCGTAGGGCAGTTTTTTTAATTGTTCCTTTGCATTCCTATAGTAAACAGAAGCCTCAGGGGGGGTGGTTTCGCGAAGCATGTTTGCCAGATTGAAATGTGCAAGAATGAAATAGGGATCGATAAAAATTGTCTTGCGCAGTGCTTCCTGTGCTTCCTGAAGGTTTTGCATCTCCTGCAGTATGGTTGCTTTGAGATAGTAGTTCTGAGCCCCGAGGCGGTCGTTTTCAATCAGTTTGTTGCACCAGAGAAGCGCTGTTGAGAATTCTCCGCTGTCCGCATAGGCTTTGGTCAAAAGGTAGATAACACTGATGCTTTGATCACAGTGCAACAGCTCATTTATTGCACTCTGAAGCTCTCCTTTATTGTATAACATTTCAGCCCGAAAAAAACTTCCCCTCACCCTGAACTCTTTTTTTGCTTCTTCTGCAGGGGAGCTACGTTTCTGATCAGGAAAAGAAGGGGGAGGGTGCATTGGAGTAAATTCAGAAAGTTGTTCTGCTGTTTGGGTTTGAAATGAAAGTGGGAGTTCCTTTGGGGCTGTTTTTTTCTCCTGTCCCTCTTTGATATAAAAGGTAACCCCCTGGAGATTGGCACTTCTAAACTGTGTGAATCTTCTGGTTGACACTTCTGTGGGACTGACTATCAGATATCCCCCCTCCACAAGAGACTGATGCAGTCTGTTACCTAAATCATACGATTGTTTGACAAAATTGTTAAAATAATTTCGCAACAGACTTTACGTGCAAAATCGTGCAATGAAATTGATCAACATTCAATGAAAACAAAAGTAAACATGAAAGATAAGACTGCTTATGGTGAAAAACCAAAGCTGCCAACAGTCTAAAGTTGACATAAGGTACACAGTATATACACTTCACCCCATACACCTTCAAATTAACACAGCTTACAAATTCAGGTTATCGCCAGTTGATTG
>LDWW01000024.1 GCA_001045525.1 Chitinispirillum alkaliphilum
TTTTGTGGATCAGCCTTTACTGTAATTGCTCTTGGGGTGATAGTAAGAGTATCACCAATAAAGGTAAGAGAGTAATTATCTCCGGCGCTAAGATCGCCTAATGATATGAGGTATTCACCAACATCCTCGCCAGATTCACGGATCAATGTACCTGTAAAGCTATCATCTGAAAGAAAAGAGCCTGATACTATATCAAAACTCAGCTGAGGATCTTCATCACCATACTCCTTACTCTGTGAATCAGCCTTTACTGTAATTGCTCTGGGAGTGATAATAAGAGTGTCACCAATAAAGGTAAGAGAGTAATTATCACAGACTCTTAAGTCTCCCAGCGTTATGAGATATTCACCAACATCTTCACCTGATTCACGGGTCAATGTACCTGTGAAGCTATCACCGGAAAGAAGAGTGCCTGAGATTATCTCAAAACTCAGCTGAGGATCTGAGTCACCATACTCCTTACTCTGTGAATCAGCCTTTACTGTAACTGCTCTTGGGGTGATAGTAAGAGTATCACCAATAAAGGTAAGAGAGTAATTATCACTGGCGCTAAGGTCGCCTAATGTTATGAGATATTCACCAACATCTTCACCAGATTCACGAACCAATGTACCTGTGAAGCTATCACCGGAAAGAAGAGAACCTGATATTATATCAAAACTCAGCTGAGGATCTGAGTCTCCATACTCCTTACTTTGTGAATCTGCTTTTACTGTAATTGCTCTGGGAGTGATAGTAAAGGTATTAGGTGTAAAACTGATATTATAATTATTGCCGGCACTTAGATCGCCTATTAAAATAGAATATGTACCTGCGTTTTCACCCGGCTCGCGACTGAGGGCACCGCTGATTTCGTCTTCCCCAATCAGCGAACCAGATGTAATAGTATAATCAAAAGCAGGGTCCTGATCGCCATAGACTTTTGAGCTTTCGGTCGCTGTGATGTTTAACTCTTTCCTGAGTACTTCAATACTGACAGTGAAAGTTATTCTTTCCCAATTATCTTCATCAGTTGGGATAAACTCTACCTCAACAGATGCATTACCCGCGCCATATACAGTTGATGTATCGGTGAAATAGAAATTGCCGGGTGTTGAAGCCTGACCACCAGACAATACCGATTGATTGAGTGTTTGTCCATACACTATTGGAGATACGAAAGGTGCATCTATTATTTCTGGAATATGCTTACCCTCATACTCTATAGTTACTGTTCCGGCAGTTATATCAATGACACCTGGCATGTTATGAGCTGAAACTTTAAAGGAAACAGTATTTGAAGAGATAGCTGGTGCATTCCAGGTATAACTTCTGTCATTAGCAATTCCCTCCGCAATAGTAATCCAGGTTTCACTATCAAGGGAATAGTAAATGGTGACATTTTCAATGTCGGGAGTCGACAGCCATTCGATAGTAATCGGGTCCTGGTACTGGTAAATTGACCCGGCAATAGGTGCATTGATAAAGATAGCTGAATCGGTTATTTCCTGAAGACTAACGTTATCTAAAAAGATGGTTCCTACTGCTATACCAGACTGAAATTGAAGAGAAGCACTATTATCCGTTGGCCCTTCCATCATAAACACTTCGGAGTAGCGCGAAAAAGTTGTTGCAGGTATTATCTGATTACTGAAGTAAACATCATATGGATCATCAGGCATCATTACATATGCATAAAGTGGCTTTGTCCCATCACCCCTTGCATCATAACTAAGCCTGTATAAATATCCGTTGTGAAGAGTGAAAGGCATCTGCCGGAGAGTGTTATCCCAGATATTACTTCCAGCGATTGTGGTCTCAAAATGGTAAGTTTCATTTACAACAGATCCACGACCGGATCCTGACCCCCAGTTGTAAAAATTCCAGTACTGTGAGCCATTCGAGAAATCACCGTTACGAACCAGCTCTCTGGATGCATTTCGGACGATTCTAAAAACATCACTTTCAAAATTGATAAGGTAATTATCTCCGGCTGTTAAAGAACCCAAAGTTATGGTATACATACCCACTTCTTCACCTGGAGTACGACTGAGTGTTCCGGAGAAGGTATCATATCCAACAAGTGACCCTTGAGTAATTGCAAATGTAAGGGGTGGATCGTTCTCTCCAAACATCTTGGTCCCTGCATTTGCTCTCACTGAAATCGGTCTTGGGTTGATTGTTAACAGAGCGTTTTCCAATGATATATCGTAATTGTCACCTGCACTGATAGTTCCGATTCTAAGTGCATAGGAGCCTACATTTTCTCCTGTATCACGTGTAAGTGTTCCTGTTATATTGTCATCAACGATAAGCTCACCAGCTGTAACACTAAAGGTAAAATCAGGATCATCATTCCCGAACACCTTGCTCTGGGAATTTGCTGTAATTGTTATGGGCTTTGGTGAAATCGTGAAGGTATTTTCAATATATTCAATCTCATATGTATCACCGGCACTTAAGCTTCCAAGTGTAATGGTATAGATACCGACATTTTCTCCCGGCTCCCGCGAAAGTGAACCAGAGAAAACAGACCCATCTATAGTATTTGGTTCAAAATTAAACGTAAATACCGGATCATCATCACCATATATTTTGCTACTCTCTTCAGCCCTGACAGTTATCACCATTTGTGTGATCCTGAATGTATCGGCTACAAAAGTAAGATTATAATTGCTCCCAGCACTAAGGTCACCCTGAGTAATTAGATACACCCCAATCTCTTCCCCCTCTTCTCTTGAGAGTGAACCACTGAAGCTATCATCACCGATAAGATTCCCATCAGTTACCTGGTAGGTAAGTTCAGGATCATTCTCTCCAATTACTTTTCTTTTAGGATCAGCCTTAACCGTGATCTCTTTTGGAATGATTCTGAGAGTATCGCCTATAAAAAGTATTTCATAATTAATTCCAGCACTAAGAGAACCTTGCGAAATTGAGTAAATTCCTACATCCAGTCCTGCCACCCTTTGGAGTGAGCCACTAAAGCTGTCTCCATCCACAAGAGATCCATTTATGATATCAAATGTAAGCTCAGGTTCCTCATCGCCATAAGCCATGCTTTGAGAATCGGCTTTTACAGTCAGTGGTCGTGGGTTTACTGTAAAAGTATTGCCAACGAATGTAAGTAGATAATTATCACCTGCACTGAGATTTCCAACAGTTATGGCATAGGTACCAACATCTTCACCTGCTTCACGCGTAAGGTTTCCGACTATGCTGTCTTGACCTACAAGTTCTCCGTTTAAAGTATAAGCCAACTCGGGATCTTCATCACCATAAGTTTTAGTACCTTCTCCGGCAATGATTTCAAGCCCCCTTCTTTGTACCTCTACAGTGACAGTGAACGTAATACTTGTCCAGTTTTCTTCATCTTCAGGGGTGAAAACAACCTCAGCATTTATAGTTCCGGCATCCAAAACTTTCGTATCATCCGCAAAAGAGAATGCTCCAGATACCGACGCTTGCCCACCGCTCAGTAATGATTGGCTGAGAGTTTGCCCGTAAACAATCGATGATGCCACGGGGTTTACAAGAATCTCAGGAACTTGCTTACCACCTTCTACAATCGAGATTGAACCAGCTGTAATATCGCTTACACCAGAAACATTTCGTGCGGCAACTCTTATGCGAATATTATCAGACAAAATCGCAGGAGCTCTCCAAGTGTAACTTCCACTATTTGCAACTGCAGTTTCTATAGGAATCCAGTTTCCTCCATCCCGTGAATAAAACAGATCTACTTGCTCAATATCAGGTGTAGATAACCAGGATATGTTAATTGTATCACCAGCCCTATACTCTTCACCTCCGGCTGGAGAAGTGATAAACAGAGCGGAATCGACCAGTTCCATAATAGAAACATTGTCAAGAACGATTGTACCAGCACCGATTCCAGACTGAAACTGCAGAGATACATTGGCATCTGTTGCATCCTCCATAACAAACACTTGTGAATATCTCGAAGTTGTAGTCCCCGGCACAACCTGAATGCTATTATACACCTGATATGGTTCCGTTGGTGCCATAATAAATGAGTGAAGAGCTTTACTGCCATTACCTCTTGCATCAAAACTAAAATGATACAAACGTCCGTTTCTTAAGGTAAAAGGCATCTGTCTAAGAGTGTTATCATAGATATTTGTGCCTGAAATGGTAGTTTCGAAATGATAGGAACCATTTATAACAGATCCGCGACCCGATCCGGATCCCCAGTTATGAAATTCCCAATTCGTGGAACCTGCAGTAAAATTGCCGTTTCTAACAAGCTCACGATTCTGGGGAACCCGGTTTTTAATCTGGTCCATTATCCAGAGGCCAGCTTCTTTAAGATTTGACGGGTCTGAGAAGGCAGAAACAGGCGACCACCCATTTACGGTTCCGGGTCTGAAAACTGCACCACTTCTAACATCTGTAGAGTAATTCCAGTTACACCAGCTGATTTTGTATTTTGCCAGAGTATCGAGCCACATTTGTGAGGATGTAAAATCATTTGCCCAGCGATCAGTTCCGGGATCACCTCCGCAATAGCCCTGTGTTCCAAATTCTGATACAAATATTGGTAAGCCAGCATGAACAGCCTGCATCATCTTATCCATGTATTCGCCTGTTGCAAGATGCGAGGCTGCATAAAAATGCATCGTGTACATCACATTTTCCGGCGCGTTAACTTCATTTCCGATTACATCGTTTGGACTTGAAGCCCAAGTGGGAGTACCTACAATGATGATATTCTTGTGGTTACCCGGTTCGTTTCTTCGAATCACACTGATAAGAGAATCTGCATAGGGTTTTATGTGGTTATCCCAGGTCACTTCATAGTCTACACCGTGATCATTTGGCTCATTACAGATTTCAAAGATAACATTTTTTTTGTTTCCATGCCTTTGAGCCATATATGTAAAGAACTCTACAGCTGCATCAATATTTAGATTGGGATCACCGGGATTGAGCATATGCCAATCAATGATCACATATAGTCCATAGTTAGATGCAATAGAGATCAATTGATCAATACGATCTCTCCATTGTCTGCGTTGGGTAGCATTACCATCGGCGTATCCACCCTCATTTGCATATAATGACAATCTGATTACGTCAGCTTCCCAACCATTTGCAAGAGCGTTAATTGCATTATCTGTGTACAAATTATTAAACCATTGCAATCCATGGGTACTCATTCCTCTAAGCTGGACGTGTTGACCATGTTCATTAGTGAGATAGGAAATTCCATTCGATTTGGTGACACTGAGATTTCCGTGACGACTAACCGGAGTTTGACCACTGACGCTTAAGCATAGCAAAATCAGAAGGATACATAGATTTTTCATAAAATCCCTTTAGTGGTAAAATGATTGAAAACAGAAGATGAGGTAAATAAGTTTGCTCTTAATATAAACAATAAATTGACTTTGTGCACAAATTAGTAAATCTATTTCAATCTTTTTTTGACAAAACCCAATTTCAGCATGATATCAGCTTGCAGCTCCCTAAACCACAAAATGAGATACATTTTGATTGATATCTGTCCAAAAATTTTTAGTATTCGGGGTTTTTTTCTGTAGCGAAAGACCTGTTCAGATATTTTATTGAAAGCGCTTTCGGCTGGTATGAATTGAGGCTTACTACAAACTCACTCACAAAACAGGCTATTATGTTTATTGACAATCGACAGAGTGGCACAATCGTACATAATTTTCAACAGGTATAAATGTCGGCAGTCTAAATAATATCCGTACTCGTCATCTATCTTTTTAAACGAATTTACATGAATTACCTCTTTCATTTCACGGATCCCATCAACACCGAAATCTTCTGAATAAACGACACTAAGCAATCGTTCTCTGTTTGGACTACGCAAAGTTACCTTTAAAAATACTTCACCCGTATCATTTTTATACAGACCGTCTCTTATATGTACCATTCGTGTGTTTGAACTGGCACAATTGCCTGGGATAAATAATACCAAAATACTTAACAGTATGATTGCCACTCTATTGAATTTTAATGTTGCCAAGCTCCTATTCACCCTCCTTGCATTTTTAATGCGACTGCGGTTACTGTCTTTTAGCTCTCTTAACCTATAATATATATTTTTTCTGGCTGGAGGTGAATTCTGCATTGTTTACCCCATTAATGTGAAGATTAGTTTTTCAAACTCATTGCATAATATTCCACATCTCAGATCTGGTTCAGGATACTTGATATTGCCAGACAGCTCATTGTGTAAAATGTAACATTCAAAATCTGGGTGCAGACCGAAACACGTTTGAATAGCTAAATGGGCCAGTATATTTGAAATACAAATTGTAACTACACTAAATTTCTGACGGATTATAATCAGGGGCATACACTAATCAAAAGGGTCCGGTTATCATCTAACCGAACCCTATCCTTATGAAAATTATGAATTACACACTCTCTCTACCGTACAGTCATTCTCGACACTATTGTTTCATTTTCGCTTGTTATTCTCACCAATACAGTACCTGCTGAAAGATTTAAATGCCTGATCCCCACCTCATGTATTCCAGCTTCAAGAAATCCATTATTGATCACAGCAATCTTTCTTCCGTTAAGCGAATACAATACAATTCTGCAGTATCCCTCGGGTGCAGAGAATCTGATAGCTGAACGGGTAAGATTTTTGGCTGCCAGTTTCATCATCTGACCAGCATTTTTATTTACAACATTTACAATTCCATCCCAGTTATACATCACCAGCTCCCTTATTTGAATAACAGAGCTCTGGTACTTGGTGTAATCAGGATAATTTATTGAGAATGCAAATGAATTAATTCCTTTTCTGTCCAATTTAACCGGGTCTTCAACCCATTTTTCCTGAATGAACTGTTCCAATGACAGATAAATGGTATCAAATGAGTTCCCGGTAGCCGGAGCTGTATACGAATGTGTTTTTCCTGAAGCGATCAGACTTGACATGGGGAGCTGTATATCAAGAGGTAAATCACTACTGTATACAAGCTTTATTGCTGTTACATTTTCCAGATTTGTTCTGCCAAGTGACCCTGTGAGGTTGGTCCACGGCCACAGATTTCCGTCAGGCTGCCGCGCGCGGTTAAGCGTCACTTTCACCCCCTCTGAACACCTCAGAGAGGTACCGGTGTCAGCAGATGAACCAAGTGTATCATAGTTCACTCTCCAATGCATCAAAGCCAAAAGGTTGGAGCTGGGGTTTGTTGTATCAATTAAGGTATCAAAGTTTGCGGTTAGCTCAAAATTACCATCCATCGTAATAATTATGTCCGGATAAGATCCGGAGAAATCTCCTGTCCAACCGGTAAAATTATTATAACCTGGTAAAGGAGTCGCAATTAGCCTGACTTGCTCCCCTTTATTATAGTATGCTTTTTCCGGAATCTGCTGTACGGTACCATTTGAGGCGTTGACTTTGAGCGTAAAAAGATTTTCCTGGTCCCATTCCAAACCATAGAACAGTAATTCTCTTATCTCTATTTTACCTGCAGTTTCTGAAGAATAGGCTGGTATCGGATCAAAAGACACCGCTCTTATACTATCCAGCCTCAATGAGTCAGCAGAAGTCACATGTTCAGGCTGTGCAAAATCTGAAAGCTCTATATGAATTGTTTCCCACTCGCTGCTTGATCTCACAGCTGCGCGGTAGGATTTACCTTCCTGATTTAAGGAGGGCTGATCAAGTGTAACATAAAATCTTTCACTGCTTCTATAAGTAACCGCAATACTTGTTAAACCTTCAAGAGAATGGATGAATCCAGCAGTTAGCTTTACCCATGGCCACGTATCTTCATCTGGTTGCTTTATCAGAGAATACACCATTGTTGCAGCTTCCTCAATCATTACACCGCTGCCAGTATCCACTGATGAGCCATATTCATCGCTGTATACATCCCACTTAGCCAAAGACACTACATTACCACTGTTTTTAGTACTTAGGAAATTTGCCCTGATTGCTTTGTCTTCATCCATTACGACCACAACAGAAGAAGATGAGTCCACCAGATCGCCACTCCAGTGCGTGAAAACAAAACCCGGATCGGGATTTGCGGTAAGCGTAACTTCCTCACCATATAGGAACTCATCCTTATCCGGCAAGCGGCTTACAGTTCCATTCAATGCCTCAGTTTCAAGAAAGACTCGTTTTTCAGTATCCCACTCTACATCATGAAAAATCAGTTCACTTATCTCAATGCGTCCCTTTGTTCTTGAGGTATATGAGGGCAAAGGGCTGAAAGAAACAGTCGTGATGGCGTTGAGATCCAAACTATCATCCGGTTCACCACATTCGGGTTGGGAGAATTGAGATATCGGGATATTTACCGTTCTCCAATCTGTGCCGGGCGGTAGTGCTCTTCTGAAAGAGGTGTTGTTTTCTGCCAGTGAAGGTTGGTCCAAAATCAGGTCGGCTCCATGAGGTGAGCGGTAGGTTATTGTTACAGAGCTTAAATCAGAGAGAGAATTATTCAGATAGCAAGTGAGTACAACCCAGGGCCATTTGTCCTTATCTGACTGCTGTGCTATACTATACTCCAAAGCGGCAATCTCATCAATCACTACCCCATTTCCAGAATCGATATCAGAACCATAGTCATCCCTGTAAGCAATCCATTGAGCAAAAGAGACTGTATTACCACTATTTTTAACACTGGCGAAATTTGCCCTGACAACTTTGTTACCATTCATCACAATCTGAACAGAAGGAGAAGTTTCATAAACATCCCCACTCCAGCTGATAAAGTCATACTTAGGCAGAGGACTTGCCGTAAGTGTTACCACTTCTCCTGATTCATATTTCTCTTTTTCAGGAGAACGGGAGACATTACCATTGTCAGATATCACAGTAAGTGTAAAGTGTTCTGAAGGATCATCCCCACCGTAAAAGCTAAAAATCAGCTCTTCTATTTCGATTCTTCCCTCTGTAACAGAAGTGTACCCGGGCACCGGTTTGAAAGATACACTTTTTATGCTGTCTGTAATCAGGGTATCTCCTGGAGAAGCATATTCTGGCTGGATGAAATCTGAAAGCCCAAGGGTCAGACTTTTCCAATCGGAGCTCGCTTCTGCATTTGCCCTGAAAGAAGTGCCTTTTTCACTCAGCGATTTTTGATCCAGTACAATGTCAAACTCATCTGTACTTTTGTATTTTACTGTCAGACTTTCCAGACCGGCAAGAGAGGTCTCAAAATAAGCCCCCAAAGAAACCCAGGGCCAACTGTCTTCATCGGGCTGTATTGAAATGGAATAGTCCATCGCCACTACATCTCCAGAAAACAATCCACTTCCGGTATCAACTTCCGATCCATATGAATCCGTGAGAACAATCCAATGTGCGCTACTCACTACATTCTGACTGTCATTTGCAAAGACGGATAAGACAGCAGAGAGATAAACAAGCAATGGGATTCTATTCACAACTGCCCCCTTTGTAAAAACATTATGAGTACCCAATGAAATAAATACACAGGTCGATGCAATTGCGTGATATTGGACTTCCGAGAGAGAAATTGTGCAGAGAAATTGTCCACACATAAGGGAGTTTTTTGAAACAACAACAGAGGAAGGCCGAACTTGTACTTTTGGCCTATTCACAACATACAAAAAACGCCTCGTTTTGTCAAAGAGACATTTTCAAAAATGAAATTTTTATTTGCGGTGCCCTTATGAAGATCATTTTGCTCAGAAAAAACCAACCCCGAGTCTGCTTTTTTTTGCAGAATGCAGTACTGAAGCAGAGTAATGTGATCAAATTCAAATAAGATAAAGAAAGCAGTTATATTCAGCGACTATTTTTTCAGGCCTGTTGCGCAGCAGAAATATCCTGAAAAACAGATAATTAACATCTCCGTGGATGAGGGAAACTATTGAAGTTGTCTGACCATTCCTTTAAGCTCCAGGCAGTTTTTGACAGAGTATGCATTGATATCATTATTGAAATACCCCATTACCTTTTTACCCCTTTTCTTTTGGATATCGAAGATCCATTTCGCCCAGTTTTTGAGAACCTCTTCCGGATAATCCCCTCCGTATAATGACTCATGCCCGTGGAAACGGATATACACATTCTCTGAAGTGATAATCTTTTCTGAGGGGAACCCGGGCAGGTCGTGAATACAGAACGCCACATGATGAGCCTTGAGCAACTCCAGAGTTTTATCAGTATACCAGGAGGTGTTGCGAAACTCAAGAGCATATGAATTATCCCCAGGAAGTGTTTTTAAAAAACCAGCCAATCTGTCTATGTCACATTTCAGGTTGGGTGGAAGTTGAATCAGGTATATACAGATTTTCTCTTTAAGGGGCTCAAAAACGGAAAAAAACCAGTCAAGTTCTCTTTGGCAATCTTTTAATTTTTTGACATGGGTTATGAGCCTTGAGAATTTAACCGCGAAACGGAAATTTTCAGGCGAACGGTTAAACCAGCCCTGAGTCACCTTGGCTGTTGGTATTCTGTAAAATGACGCATTAAGCTCAACTGTGTCAAAGTGATGAGTATAGTAGCCAAACCATTTCTGTTTCGAGAGCTCTTTGGGATAGAAGCGCTCTTTCCAGTGCTCGTATGTCCATCCGGAAGTTCCAAGCAGAAGATTGATACTACTACCTCCTGACAAAAAAACATTTGAGAAAGCATCTGCAGATTAAATAAGCAACAGATATGCCGCCCAAAGGGGATCGCTGGAGTTGAAGCGGTGTATATAAAAAAGCTGCACAAACAGGAAGGAAGTGGTCAGAGGAGGGGAAAAATCTGTTTTTCCCTCCCCCAATATTGCCGTAAGCTGGTGTTTTTTTTTAAATCTGGAAAACAACTTGTTTCAGTTCTATCCCAGCCTGCTGTGCCACCTTGATGACTTTGTCATCTCTGTAGAATTCAAAATAGAGGATTTTCTTTATTCCGCTGTTGGCTATGAGCTTAAAGCAGTTCCAGCAGGGTGATGCGGTAACGTATATTGCCGCCCCGTCAATAGCAGTGCCGTTTTTGGCAGCCTGTATAATCGCATTGGCTTCGGCATGGACAGTTGCCACACAGTGTGAGTTATCCATCATATGCCCGACATCATCACAATGGGGCATCCCCCGCACACTGCCGTTATACCCTGTAGAGAGTATGGTTTTATCCCTCACGATCACAGCTCCGACATGTTTTCTGTCACAGGTGGAACGTGTTGCAGCCTGCAAAGCTATGCGCATAAAATATTCATCCCAGGATGCCCGTCTGCGAACAGTTTTACTCTCCGCAGACTCCATCTGCATCAGATCACTCATAAATCCCCCTGCTTACCAGTATGTGTTATTACTTTTCCGGCAAATTATCCAACTGCTTAACTCTTCTTGAATGTCTCCCGGCAGAGAATTCACCATCAAGCCACTCATCAAGGATTTGTTTGGCAGTATTTTCGGGTGTAGTTCTTGCACCGAGCACCAGGACATTTGAATCATTATGAGCTCTGCTCATCTGTGCCATTTCCGGGGTAAAACAGAGAGCTGCACGCACACCCTTGTAGCGGTTGGCTGCAATGGAAGCCCCTACTCCCGTTCCGCAAAACAACACTCCACGTCTGCACTCACCTTTAGAAATCGAGGAAGCCAGAGCGGAAGCAAAAATCGGGTAATCATCTTCACCATCGTATTCCTTAGCACCACAATCAACGACGGCCAGTCCTTTTTGCTCAAGATATGATTTGATTTTTTCCTTTAATTCAAAGCCAGCGTGATCACCAGCAACACAAATTGTACTTTCTCTATCCATTAAAAGACTCCATAACAGAAAAATGCGATTCCTTATAGGATAAAAATACAATACGGCTTCAGTTTGCAAAAACGTAATTATTTTTTTCTGTAACATTGTTCCCTCAACACAGGTCTAACAGTTGTGAAAGAGATAGAAAAAGAGATCATAATAAAAGCCCAGCGGGGCAACACCAAGGCATTCAGGGAACTATACGATTTTTATGCGCCTACGGTGTGGAGGCTCTGTTACCGCTCAGCTAACGGAGTACAGCAAGCGGCTGAGGAAATTGTACAGGATGTTTTTATCAAAGTACACAAATCACTAAAGACATTCAATCATAAGGCCGCTTTCTCAACATGGCTTTACAGGATCACCTTCAATGCTGCAATGCAGTTTCATGGGAAAACGGCCCTTTGGAGGCGTAATATGCTGCCGTTTGAAGAGAATGTAATGGGGGAAGAACATAATGACAGGCTCGAACTCCAGGAACAGGTCAAAAACATACTTCAACCCCTATCCCGCGAGGAGCGTTTTCTTCTCACGGCCAGAGAAGTTGAAGGGTTTACCTATGAAGACCTCTCGGTTATAAGCGGAGAATCAGAAGGCGCCCTCAGAACAAAAATATCCAGACTAAAAAACACAATACGCAAACGTCTTTTAACACTCGAAAAAAGGACGGCATAAAATGATTAAACTTGATCAGGACAACTTTTTTGAAGAGCTGAGAGCAGCACCAGAACTTCCTGACACGATATTTGAAAAAATCGAGCCAGAAATAAAAAAACCTTTAAACAGATTCAGAAAATTTGCCTTAGCCGCATCAGTTACACTGTTCATCGGGTTTACATCCATTATGATCAGCCAAAATAACAATACCCGGTATTTTGCTGATGAGGATATAATCTCTGAACTTCAACTTGTGCACGATTACCTCAATGGTAACGATATAGATGAAGAATTTTTCATATCAAGCCTGTGGTAACATGATGAGCAAATGAGCTGCGAAAAACTGTAACGAAACAAAACTAGATAGAAAAAAAACTATTGTTTACCCCGATAAACTTCACATCACAATCAGGAGTCACCACATGAAAACAAAACTGTTGATTATAACTCTAACCACCGCGTTTCTTATTGTTCCGGTTAATTTATCAGCCCGTGAAGGGTCAAATAACCGACGAGGACAACCGCGCTGCACTCAGACTATGCGCAAAAAATGGAATGAGCTTGGAATAACTGAGGAGCAAAAAGACAAGATCAGAGAGCTTAACTCAACAAAGCGCCCTCTGCGGGGGGAAGTTATGAGAGAGATCGCTTCAATAAGAGAAAATATCAAAGTTGAGATGCTGAAAGATAGCCCCGACAGGGAGCAACTCAGCTATTACTCCCGGCGACTCGGTGATATACACAAAGAAGCAAATGAAAGGCGAATCGAGCACCTCCTTGAGCTAAAGTCAATCCTTACCGAGGAACAGTTTAACCATATAGTGGAAGGTGACCTTTTCAACAGACAGCCGCGGGGCAGAAGTGAAAATCAAAGAAGGCCAGGGGAAAAAAAGTAGATTACCATCTCTCTGACTGCCGACAGAAATTCAATCCCGCTCCCGCAAAAGGAGTGGGATTTTTGCTATAAACTTAAGAAGATAACAGATCAATATTGAGCGGTTCATGACCAAAGAATAGTGTAAAGCACCGGGGAAATATTTTTAACTTTTCCATACTTTTTAATACCCTGTGCCGTAATAGAGAAAAAACTTGTCCTTAAGAATTCAGCCCCAAAGAGAGTTTTATCTATGGTTCCCAAAAAAGTCTTATTAGCATTAGTGGCACTTAGCATTACCATACCGGCAGCACACGGTGAAAACAGGATAGACAACGAACAGAAACAGCCTATGGAGATGACCGCTATGGGCTTGAATTTTAAAGCTTATGAGTGTGACACAATAGATAAGATGCACTCAGAACTCAGTGATCTAAAAGCAGACCACCAAAAGAGCATATCAAACTTACAGCAAAAGATCGATGCGGAGCTTATAAACGACACTCCAGACGAGAGTTTAATACTTCGTTACACAACTGAATTAGGTTCTCTTGAAACAACTTATCAGCAGCAGAAAACCGATGTACTTCTAAAGTACCGATCGCTACTGAGCAAAGATCATTTTGCCAGAGCATTAAGAGAATTCAGAACACTCAGCTCAACCACTTCTCCTGCAGCCGAAAATGTACAATAGTCAATTGACCCTGAGCAGCAATCAGCCTCAGGGTCAATTTTCATCTTCTTACAGTTATCTCTTTTGGCAAATGATTTCAGTCTCTCTTCCAGGCCTGAACACCAAATTTTTGGCTTTATTTTTGCTCACAGAGTTGCGGAACCATTTATATTGGTTTTTTGGCTAATCCTCTGGCGGATTCGCCAATATGCTTTTTCACGGGTAACTATTCACTCTAAACCCTGTAGAGATTGGAGCATTATGAGTACCACATCACCTGCACTGATTTATAATCTCTTCCCTCGCCTTTTTAAAACCATCGATGACTGGACTACCCATTTAGGTGAAGTCAAATCGATGAATTTCAACTCTATCTACGTAAATCCATTCCATGCGGTAGGTGGATCTGACAGCCTTTACGCTGTTAAGGACTACTTCAAACTCAATTCTCAGTTTTTACCCAAGGGAGCAAGCACAGAAGATTTTAAACCCCTTGAGAAGTTCACATCTGAATGCAAGAAAAAAGGCATAAAGGTCCATATGGATCTTGTAATTAATCACACTGCAAACGAATCCGACTTAATCACCCAACATCCGCAATGGTTTAAAAAAGATCACAACGGAAATATCATACACCCCTATGCAATAGACCCTGCCAATCCTTCCGATGTTACAGTATGGGGAGATCTTTCAGAAATTGATTATGAAAACAATCCCGATATGGAAGGACTTATAGAATACTGGGATAAAATGATCGCGTTTTACCAGGAAAAGGGGTTTGATGGTTTCAGGTGCGATGCAGCCTATAAGATCCCAGGCTCGGTGTGGCACAGGCTTATAACTTCTGCTAAAAAAAGAAAACCAGATACCGAATTTCTCGCAGAAACATTGGGATGTACTCTGGACCAGACTCAAGCCCTGAACAACTGCGGGTTTGATTATCTGTTCAACTCTTCAAAATGGTGGAATTTCGAAGGTTCCTGGTGCATTGATCAGCACTGCCAGTTCAGACACATAGCCCCTTCTGTTTCTTTCCCTGAGTCACATGACACTGTTCGTTTGGCACTCGAGCAACCAAGTACTCTCAATATGCAAAAAAACCGCTTTCTGTTGGCGACAATTTTTTCAAAAGGTATTCTCATGCCCTCGGGATATGAATACGGAAACAGGAAAAACCTCAACGTAGTCAATTCGGTTCCCGAGGATCTCAACGATAAACAGTGGGATCTTCAAAAGTGGATTAAGGATATTAATTCCTTAAAGCTTAAATCAGAAGTGCTCAGCCAGGAAGGCAAATGGAATACCATGTCAGGATATGACTGGGATCTGCTGTTTCTAAAGAAGGAAACCGACAACGGCAGCAGTGATATCGGAGTGATGATAAATAAAGACTGGTATAACACAAGAGCTGTAAACAAAGAGGAAATCCCTTCAGATTTCTCACACTACACTCATGTAATAAAACCATTCAGCAGCAGCAAAAAAACCAGTTTCTCTTCAGAACAGTTTGAACTTCAACCTTCCGAAATTGTTTTGTTCGTTAAATAGGCTTTATGACCGTTCCCCGGGGTACAGATTTTCATGTACCCCGCACCTTTTTTTGACACCGATAACTTAATCTCAGGAGTTTTCCTTGCAGCAGAAGAAAAAACCGCACCCCTTGATCGACAGAATAATCGAGACTGAAGAGGAGCTGATTCAATATGTTGGCAATTTAAGGAAAAAAGGAATAAAAGAGATCTGTCTTGATCTTGAAGGTGATCAGGGATCAATTCGCTACGCCTATTCAATCTCCATATTTCAGATTTATGATGGCGAGGAAACCGTAATCATCGATGTTTTGAAAATGGGCAACAATTCGATTCTCAGGGATTTTTTAACCCGCAAGGATATTGTAAAAATTATGTTCTCCTGTCATAATGATATCTATATGACACAGAACGTTCTCAACTGTACAATTTCACCAGTCAGAGATATTGCTGCGGGGCAAAAGCTGCTTGGCCAACCGGTGAATCTCAGCGACCATATTAAGGTTGACAAAACAACAAAAGACACCTTTCAAAGAGCGAATTGGCTTAAAAGGCCAATTCATCCATCTATGCTTGAATATGCGATTAACGACGTTCTCCAGCTTTTTGATATTGAGAATGCTATCACAGCACAGTTGCAAAGCCTAAATCTTTACAGTGAATACATTTTGAATTCATCACTCCCAACCAGAAGATCTTTTCGAGTGGACCAACAGAAGCAGTACAGTGTTAAGTTCCCCGGTTATCCCCGGATGAGCGATACGCAAAAGCGTCAGGCGGCCACGCTCTGGATATTCAGAGAACTTCTGGGCAAGCACCTAAACAGCCCCGTGGGGTATCTTCTCTCCAAGAAATCGATGTCCTATATTGTCCGCCACCACCCGGATAAGCTTCAGGTTTTACTTGAGCGGGAATTAAACCTGAAGAGAAGAGGGGGGAAAAGGATACCCACATCACTAATAGAGAGGTTATATAAAAAAGCAATTCGGTCTGAGAATCTCCCACCTCTTTAAGCTTATACACAGGCTTATTTTTCACTCTAACCGAAACTCAACAAAGAATGCATTTTGTTCCCTTTGCACCATTATCATAACCGGATCCCCCGGTTTCAGAGTTTGAGAGAAATTTTTAAATTCTCTTTTTGAACTGATAAGGTGAGGGGAATACCCCCTCACCCTTACTTCCTTTATAACATCACCGGTTAACAAAGTCGATCTGTTGTCCCTTACATTTTCGCAAACATCCAGCACCATCACCCCCTCCACGTTGTAGAGGATATTGAATTTCGAGCGCAACTCATTGGTGATATTACACACGGTGATCCCTGCGCCTTTCTGGACTTGAGGGTCTGCGTTTTGGGATTGTGGGAAGGCGGGAGGGGTGCGCTCGTTTTCAGGATGGTGTGAGGGAGGCAAAGAGGGCAACTGTTCAGGCCTTTGGGAGACAGTCATTGTGACCTGCTTTTCTTTACCGTTTCTTATGATGGTAATGGTGATAATTTTTCCTGGATCGAAGGAGGCTATTGTGTTTCTGAGATGGTTTGAATTGTTGATCTGTTTTCCATCGATGGAAACGATAACATCTCCTCTTTTAAGCCCTGCTCTCTGAGCAGGCTCCCCTCTGAAGAGGTCGGAAATTAACACACCTGTGTAGTTGTAATTCAGCCCGAGGGCTTCTCTTGACACGTTGTTGAGATCCTGAATGGAAATACCGATCCATCCTCTGGATACTTTTCCCTCATAGATGAGATCCATCATTATTTTTTTTGCCATATTGATGGGAATTGCGAATCCTATACCGATGAAGCCTCCGGTTTTGGAGTAGATAAGGGTATTTATTCCCACCAGTTCCCCGTAGATATTTACAAGGGCACCACCGCTGTTTCCCGGATTGATTGCAGCATCGGTTTGGATGAAATCCTGATACTGAGAAGCATCTCCGACCTGTCGTCCAAGCGCCGATACAATACCCGCTGTCACAGAGGAGGTAAGGGAGAATGGATTCCCCACGGCCACAACCCAGTCCCCTGGCTCTACAGAATCTGAATCCGCCAGATAAGCCACCGGCAGATCTTCCGGGACATTTCCCGTAATCTTCAGCACCGCCAGATCACTCAGTGAATCGATACCAACCAACTCGGTGCTGAAAGTTCTGTCATTTGACATTCTGATTTCAATCTCTGCGGCACCGGCAATGACATGGTAATTTGTTATAATGTAGCCCTCTTTAGAGACTATTACCCCACTGCCCAGCCCCTCCTGTCTTCTCTCCCTGGATTCCGGGGCTACGTTACCATACTCTTCGGAGTCGAAGAAAAGCTCCCCATCATCGCTTTGGTTCTGCCCCTCACCATTAAACTGACGGTAGAAGGGGTTTTGATGAAACAGGACAGTGTCTATTTTGGTCGGGATAACAGAAACCACATACGGTACAACTTCTCTTGCAATGTTGACAAAAACATTCCTGAACCGTTCAATCTGATCTCTGTTTTCCTGAGCCGGGGGGGTGTTTGCCCCGAATTCTACACTGCCCCGCTGGGGCCTGGGTTGCTCGTTCTGCTCTGCAAAGCTACAATTTACAAAAAACACAAGGGAGATAACCACTACAGAACATACCTTAGTGAATCTAGTGCTGTTAGTCTTTTCCATATGCATTTCTCCTCTCAAACCATTGCACCTCTTTTTCAGGTGATTTCATAATATCTAACAGTCAAGAAACATGCCATTCTCATTTCTCTCACACTGGCACAATGCTTGCCTTTTTTTAAATACGGAAATAAATGATCAGAAATACATTTGAAAGGAGCAGAAGATCATGAGGTCAATTCTGGTATTATTCTCTGAAATAAAGAGTGCAAAAGAGAGCGTCGACTCTCTTCTCCAAAGAGGTTTCAGCCTTAAAGAGATGAACTGCATAGTGCTAGATTCAATTGCAAGGCTCAATCTTGACATAAACAGAGAAGAACTGAAAGCGGAAATATCCCCGTTTCTTGGCAAAGATGTAATCGGAGGAATCGAGAGGCTCTTCACCGGGAAACGTCCCATAAATACTGCCGATGCCGGGAAAATCCTAACCGCAGGGGAAACAGCCACTATTGTAGGAACAACTGCTGAGCCCCAAAATCCAGGCAAAGTAAACAGCCTCAAGAGAGCCCTTGTAGATTTCGGTGTAACAGCTGAAACCGCTCAGCTCTACACCGATAAAGTTACACGGGGAGAGGTACTGTTCTGGATCAAAACACTCGAAAGCAGAGCTCCCGAAGCGGTAAACATCCTTCGAGACCATCAGGGAAAGCACATAATCACTATTCCATAACTCCCGGTGAATCGTTCTGTGAAGTATGGTGTTGCCTTTCCAGTAAATGTACCCTTTGGGCATAGGGAACTAATCTGTGCCAAAGGTATGAAAATACAACTATAGAAAGAAAAAAACTGGTAACAGAAGCTATTGCTGCTTTGGGTAAAAATCTACGAAGCTCAATTATACTTTCCATGTAATATGATGCTGCTATCCCATATACTATTCCACCTATAACTGTAGAAAAAACTATTGCCATTATTGCAACAACTCTCTTGCCGCCCGGGAAATGATGCTCTCTTAAAAAAGCCTCCCTTTGAGCGCCCTTATACCATCTCCAGTACCAATATATTAAAAATACTATCCCTGCTAAGGAAAAAAAGTATTGAAGGAAAAAATAGCCTCTTACAGTTGACCCAAACAGAGTAAACATCGTTCCTGAGAGAAACGGAAGCATCCTTACCACCAGTCCATCATGATGGGTAAAAGAGTCAAATGCAAAATGAGAAAGAGCTCCCACTAAAAGAGAAATCGTGATATTCAAAAACCTGGTAAAAGGGAAAAATTTGAACTCTCTTGCATAGGGTAGAATTTTCTCCTGATGACTGTGGGGCAGTATAGATATAAGAGGAAATTTTACAAACTTGTGGAAAAGCAGCAGTGTCAGAAACCCAACCGGAAGACAGAAAAGAAAAAGTCCCAGATAGGTGTGTGCAATTAATCGCCCGGTTGAAAGGCGCAGAAAAAATTCAAAATCTGGAACCACACTGCCAACGATTAATGGGGAAAGTAGTAAACCGAATCTTTTAAAAGGTACGGCAACAACGGGATGAGCTATTGTAAGGGGCATAGGCTACGTTTAATCCTTTCCTGAAAAAACAGAATAGATATACGGGGCGGTCCTGATTTTATTTCAATCAGATCACTGGAAGAGAGGTTTTTCGCCCGGAAAAAAATCTGATTTTCATACAACTACAGAGGCTTGATTACGGGAAGGAGCGCAGAGAATAGCAAAAAGTCGAATGTTTGAAGGCAGGGGGTAAAAATCAAGCAGGGCGGGCACACAGGTTCTAAGTGCACCCTGTCCACGGATATTATCTGCTGATAAGAAACCGTACAGTCTCACTTTCCATTCTGTTTTTCGTAAGCCTTAGGAGATACATCCCTCTTGCCAGGTTAGCGGTTTTGATATTCAGATTATGAGTACCTGCATTGAGCCTGTCATTATATGCGACCTTAATTACTCGGCCTCTTAAATCAACCATCTCTACTTTGATGTGTGAGTTCAAATCCAGATTGATTTTAGCCATGACTCCGTAATCGCGTTGCCTCAAGGAGAAAAAGGTATTCTCTGCCCCCATGTTCCTTGCCATTCTTATCGAGGATGTTTCTGAATTATCAATCCTTACAATTGTACCAGCTCCCCCCACAGCCCAGCCTGTGGAATCATCGGCAAAGTGCATACCCTCAATCTGAAGATGGTTTGGTCTGGTTCCAGACTCCCGTTCCCAGCTTATCCCCCCATCATTGGTGTACATAATTACCCCGTTTCCTCCTGCTACCCAGCCTGTGTTTTCGGAAGTAAAATAAACCGAAGCAATATCCCCCCCATCAAAACCAATATCCCTTAAATTCCAGCTCTCTCCCCCATCGGTAGTTTGATAGAGGTTGGATCCACCTATCCAACCGATATTCTGAGATGGAAAACTGACAGCATAGACATTCCCCTCTATGCTGGTATTAAAGCCATTGTCCAAAACCTCTTGTCTTCTATGCCAATTTTCTCCTGCATCATCGGTGTACAGGACAAATCCGTTCTCTCCTCCGACAACCCAGCCACGGAGTGACTCTGTAAAAACAATCTGCCCGTTATTTATAGCATCAGTATGTGGCATAGTGATTGAAGTCCATGTGGAGCCAAAATCTGAGGAGTGAAAAATAAGAGAATTCTCATTATCGCGGCTTTCTGGCAAAACCCATACGTCTCCATTCGCGGTAGCAGAAACTGAGAGAATTCTCATTCCTGCTCTATTAAAAACAGGCTCCCAGGTTTGACCACCATCAGAGGTGTACAAAACAGAATTGTTCTGAGAATTGCAGACTTCCCCCCCGGTGTACCCAACAGCCCAACCATTGTTTTCGTCTACAAAAGTTATATCATTAAGCCGTTGCCAACCGTAAACCGGCCCCAAACAGGTTGTGTCTGTTTCATGTATAACATACCAGCTCTCTCCCCCGTTTTCTGTATGCATTATAACCTGAGTTCCTCTGTCAATGTAGAGTTTGATCCCAACCACCCAACCTCTGAGCCGGTCTTCAAAGTGCACACCTCTGAAGCGATACTGGGGATTCAGCTGAATCTGGGTAAGGATGGTGCCGCTGTTATTGTCATCAACCAGGGCCCATGGATCGTTTGATATGCAGGTGAAATCTCTCTGACCAACAGAAACCATACGTTCATGAAAAACATCGACTGCAAATAGTCCTTCTCCCCTGTGGTGGTTTATGGTAAGATTCTGCCATGAATTTCCACCATCGGTTGTTCTAAACACAGGTGGTGCACTGCCGAGTCTGAAACCTACAGCATACCCTCTGAGCGAATCGGTAAAATGGATATCCCGTAAATTTCGGTTCAGATCCATTTCCTCCCACATATCACCACCATCTGATGTTTTAATGGCTGTCGGTCCGCTTTGTGCCCCAGAAGAGTTGTAGGATGATGCCCATCCGTTCCGGGAATCGGTAAAGAAAACAGAGGTAAAGTAGTTTCCCTCTTCCGATGTGTGCTGAACAATCCAGCTTTCACCTCCATCGTTTGTTTTAAAGATCGCTCCAGTGTTATTCATCACACCAGCAAGCCAGCCCTCTTGTTGGTTAAGAAAAAAGACTCTGTTCATGGCAGCGCTGTTTGAGGGAAGATCAATTTCCCCCCAAGTCTCTCCACCATCACTTGTCTTATAAACTACCCCCACCCTTTCGTTTTCCGGAGGAGCTACTCCGCTATGACGCTGTGCTCCGACTGCAAACCCAAGATTTCTGTTAAGGAAATAAACTCCCCTTAGCTCATCGGAGATCTCCAACGCTTGTTCATTCCATGTTTCTCCCCCATCAGAGGTGTGGAGTATATCTCCTCTTGCACTTACCACCCATCCGTACATTTCATCCACAAAGTGTACAGCGTTTAAAGCTCTGGAAACAGGCACATTCAATTTCTCCCAGCTCTGAGCACCATCGGATGTTTTGATTACAGTGCCCCTATAAATTTTTTGTTCTTGATCGAAATGTGGTTCCCCTACAGCCCACCCGAGGGTTGAAGAGACAAACGACTGATCCCTTAAGCTAAAGGAGGACTCTCTGAACTGCAGGGATGTTTGAAACGCTGAAACTGAAAAAATAGCCGATAGAACGGATACAGAAATCAATTTTACAATCATCTATACCTCCTTGACCGGTTTCAGAAAACATTCAAAGAGAGCTGTATCAGTTAACTATTAAGAAGCAAAGGTAGTACCATCTCAGGCAAGTCATCCTTTTTTATCACGAAAAAGTTTTTTCTTAAAAATCACAAATCTGAAAAATCAACCCACATTAGCTTACACATTATTATATTAAGAGTCTATTATATGAAAACTCTGTTTTCATTCTCGGTTTATTGAAAACGGGAATGAATATTTTTCCTTTTACAACATAAGAAGAGAGGTTTTATGTCCCTTCAAGCTTTCATTATCATAGTACTGGTAGTAGTCACACTGATAGTTATTTTTTCTATTGGATCCGCTTTTTCACTTTGGATTCAGGCCATTATTTCAGGTGCCAAAGTAGGGCTGCCCAACATCATCTTTATGCGATTCAGAAAGGTACCTCCGAAACTGATCGTACAAGCTAAAATCATGGCAAACAAAACGGGTCTTGATATCTCAACAGATTCACTTGAATCTCATTTTCTGGCGGGAGGAAATGTAATGAGGGTTGTGCAGGCTTTGATCGCTGCTGATAAGGCCAATATTCCTCTTCCTTTCAAAAGAGCTGCAGCCATCGATTTAGCAGGAAGAAATGTTCTTGAGGCTGTGCAGATGAGTGTTAACCCAAAAGTGATCGAAACACCACGTGTGGCCGCAGTTGCCAAAGACGGTATCCAGCTTACAGCTCTTACAAGGGTAACCGTACGGGCAAACATCGACAGATTGGTTGGGGGTGCAGGTGAAGAAACTATCCTTGCCCGCGTTGGAGAGGGTATAGTAACGACAATCGGTTCTGCTCAGGCCCATAAAACCGTTCTTGAAAATCCTGACTCAATTTCCAGAAATGTTCTTGAGAAAGGACTTGATGCGGGCACCGCGTTTGAAATTCTCTCCATTGACATTGCTGATGTTGATGTGGGTAAAAATATTGGTGCTGTTCTTGAAACCGATCGCGCCGAAGCGGATAAAAAGATCGCTCAGGCCAGAGCTGAGGAACGCCGTGCAATGGCGATTGCAGCTGAGCAGGAGATGAAGGCAAAGGTTCAGGAGATGAGAGCAAAAGTTGTCGAAGCTGAAGCAGAGGTCCCTCTTGCAATGGCAGAAGCGTTCCGTAAGGGACAGCTTGGTGTTATGGATTATTACAGAATGAAAAATCTCGCTGCAGACACAAGCATGCGCGAGTCTATCGGAGGAAGTGACAAATCTTCCCAGAACAATAAAAAGTAAATACTCACAGAATTCAATTTTGTCCGGAACAGGTTTCCGGACAAAATTTTTGAGAGGTAAGGTATGAATATGATTAGTCTTGGAAGTTTGATTGAAGAATTGCTGCCGTTTTTGATTATCGTTTTTTTTGTGATAATATCAATCTTTGGTAACTCAGGAAAAAAAAGAAAACAGCAGCAAGGTTCAGAATATAAGGAAAGTTTGGGTACTAAAAGAGGTGGTCGGTTATCAGAGCAGCTAAAAGGCTCTCTGGAACAGCTGTTCGGCACTGTTGATGAAGATGATGAGGAATTTGACATTAAGAATATCTCAAAACCCAAATCACAGGTCAAAAAAGTAAAGCCCGCTGAAGCCAAAGAAAAAAGTCCTTATTACACTGAAAAAAAACAGTTTCCCTCTCATATGGAAGCGTATCAAAGAGACAAGAGTTTTCCTTCAGCAGATCGTGCAGAAGAGAAAAAACATTTTGTCATGAAAAAAGAGGATCTTGTGAATGCGGTAGTGTGGTCAGAGATTATTCAACCACCTCTGAGCCTCAGAGATTAACAGGAAAGCGGATCTATCGAACTGGACCAAGTATTGCCCCCTTACATTTATTCTCCATGATATGTCGGGGGAATAATAATTTATTTGTGTTTTTTTTCACACGGGCTATTTACCACCTAAGAAACAGTTCTAATCACTTATTCAAACCGAATGACTTTGGCTATTTACTGCTCAGTTCTAAAACCCAAATCTTTACAAGTACATTGAAGGTGCAGGCATGGATAAATGGATTCTCCATAAACAAAACACCCGACAATTTCAGACACCCGCCAACAGCACCAATGATTCATCACAGAACGGGGTCAATTTTTTTTTGCCGTTATGCTTGTGTCGTTTATTGGTAACCAGCTTAAAAATGGCTATATTACGATTAACCGCAGGTCCAACAGGAAAAACTGCACAGGCGATTTACACTTACAATAGCGGACTGCGGTCCGGTTCAGCTATATTTGACTGATGACCAAACTTCAATTGTAAACAGATCCCTTTCTCCTGAAGGGTGACTTCCTGTCGAACAGCGCGAAATCTCAAAAATTAATTTTCCACATGGGAAAAAAGGTTCTTTCACAATCCTTATGACTGATATCAAAGTATCACACTTTTTACACCACACCCCGATATATTTGCAAATTTTTTACTACGACAGAAGCAATGAGCGACGGAACCTATTTATATCACGGATTGGACAGTGTGATTCTGAACAAGGGTCTGCTTTGAGGATTTTTTATAGAGCATTATCTTGAAGGAGAGCAGAGAAGCTCTGCTAAGATTCAATCCGGTATGCCAGAAATAAAAGTTTACTTGTAGACCATTGTTCTGTCACTTCTGATTTGGATATCGCAATGTTAGTCCCGGGCACATTGGATTAAGCCTATAACAATGACCCACTATGTTGCAGATCGGAATTGCCACTTTGGGTGCCGGGGTCAGTTCAGTTTAACATGTTTGCATTTTGGCTTCAGGGTAAGTTTTGATTAAATAATTTTTCCACAACCATAACTGCTGTGTTTTTCCGTGCCCGATAAGATTTTGCATGCAAGCCTCCACACCGAATCTTAAGATCATACAATTTAGCATTTTTTTTCTGACCTTTTACAAATTGGACAATCTGTTTGTAAACAGAATGCAACTTTGGTAAGGCTGAGACTATATAATTATTGCATCTTCCGTTATCAACGATCTATTTTATCTCTCATTTCTTTTTTCAACTATGGAGGTTTTTTTATGGCCAGAGAAACAGTAGTTACCAGGTTCAAACTCATTGGAAGAGAGATTCTTTCTTCATACGCCAGTATGACTCTTGAAGGAGTAATGACCGCTCGCGTTGCAAGAGGAAAAGACAGCTGGACAATTGAGGAGCGCAATGGTATTGCGAAAGGAACTTCCGACGGAGAGAATGAAGCGATTTACATTCCAAACGATAAGGCCATTAGGTCAATTGAAAAAAACATCGCTCCACTTCTTCCCAGAAGAGTTGTGATCCGTAAGCCATCTGACATACTCGATGCCTGCAGAGCTTTCGATCTGAAGCTTGTTGAAAATGCAGGTCCCAACAAGAAAAAATGGGGTGGCAATGCATGCCTGGCATCTTCAACTGTTTTCTTCCAGACTCTTTTGAGTGCCTCTGGTTTCAAACCCTGGGAAGTTCTTACAAATGGTAAAAAACCGAAAAATTTCTATATGCCCAATATCGCCTTCAACATGGTATGTGGAGGAGAGCACGTTCCCGGTACAAAGCAGGACATACAGGAGATGTTTTTCTTCGCCATGGCTGAAAAATCAGTTAAAGATGTTTTCATAACCGGTACAAAGTTTTTCCGTCAGTTTGAAGAAAACCTTGTAAGAGACGGCCTGCCAACCGGAACGGCTAAGGAACGTGGATTTGTGTTTCCTGTAAAAGACAACTTTGAAGGTCTTAAAAGGATAAAAGAATGTGCATCACAGCTTGGGCTTGAGGAGAAAGATTACGCGATCGGCACAGACAATGCCTTTTCTGAAATACAGAAAGGTGAGGCCCTCCGTAAGGAAGGAAAATATGACCTCAGGTTTTCTGGTGAAGGTGTAAAGACCCGTGAAGAACTTGTCGAATTTGATTATTCAGTTGTAAAAAGTGCCAAAAACTTTGTTACAATGGAAGATCCCGGTTCGGAGCATGACCTGATTGCCCATAAGCTGATGAATGAAAAATATGGCGACAGAACTCAGATTGTGCTTGATGACATCGCTGTTACACAGATGCGTTTTATTATCCCATTCCTCGCAGCTGAGGAGAGAAAAGACCGTGCAGGTAATTCCGTTCTTATCAAACTGAACCAGGCCGGTACATTCTATGAAACACTTCTTGCATCACAGGTAGTACTTGGTGTAGCAGATGCTGAAGAGGTTGAGGAGTTTCTGAGAGCCCGTAAAGATATAAGAAAAACTCTTTCTGACCTTAAGTCTGTTGGAGTAAAGAGCATCGAAGAAGCTCTTGAGAATATTAAAAACGGTGGATTCACTGCTTTCTTCTCACACCGTTCAACAGAAGGTTCATCAGAATTTCTGCCACTTCTTCCATTAATGTTCGGTTCAATAAGCCGCAAAGTATGGTTCAAGGCCGGTGCACCTAACGGGGAAAGAAATCTCCAGAACTATAACCCTCTCATCAGAGCTGAAGAGGCGATGATCGATCAGGGCATAAATGTCGAAGTTGCAGGTTTTGAAGGTTTGCCTGAGGGAGTTGAAATTCCTGCACTCAAGAAATAAACAACTTCACAAATTCGTACATAATTAAGGGGTTCCGTTATGGAACTCCTTTTTTTTAAGATCGGTCTTTAGAACAAGCTGAATATGGGTTAAATGTTTCAGCTTCCCGCGGATTTAATTATTTTTTCAGATGCTTAGTTTTTAGTCTTTAATATTTCGGGAGCCGAATATGATAAGAGTTGGTTTTATCGGATGGCGAGGTATGGTTGGGTCTGTTTTGCTTGAACGCATGCAGGCAGAAGGTGATTTCAAGGGTTATGAGCCACTGTTTTTCTCTACATCTCAGGTCGGACAAAAAGGCCCTTCACTTGGATTTGAGACACCGCCATTAAAAGATGCCTATGACATAGAGGAACTGAAAAAGCTTGACATCATAGTTACATGTCAGGGTGGAGATTATACCTCTGGGATTTATAAAAAACTCAGGGAATCGGGATATAAGGGATACTGGCTTGATGCAGCTTCTACCCTGCGTATGGAAGAATCAAGCATAATTGTTCTTGATCCTGTTAACAGGGAATTGATAGACAGAAGCATCAGGGAAGGTGTGAAAGATTATGTTGGCGGTAACTGCACAGTAAGCCTTATGCTCATGGCTCTTGGTGGACTGTTCAGAAACGGTTTAGTTCAATGGGTTTCATCTATGACCTATCAGGCTGCAAGTGGAGCCGGCGCCAGAAACATGATCGAACTAATCAGACAGATGGAGCACATATCCAAAAGTGCATCAGACAACCTGAATTCACCTTCCGGAAATGCTCTTGAGTTGGATAAAAAAGTCACAGAAACACTTCGCAGCAGTGATATACCTTCGGAAAACTTCGGTGTCCCTTTAGCTGCTTCCCTTATACCCTGGATAGACAAACCCATGGAAAACGGGCAGACTAAAGAGGAGTGGAAAGGATTTTCAGAAACAAACAAAATTCTCGGAACAAACGATCCAGTTCCGATTGACGGAGCATGTGTGAGAATAGGTGCGATGCGTTCCCATAGCCAGGGTTTTACCATCAAGTTAAAAAAAGATGTTCCCATAGATGAGATTTCAGAGTTGATTGCTTCAGACAACCAGTGGGTTAAGCTGGTAAAGAATGAAAAAGAAGCGACACTCAAAGAACTCACTCCGGCAGCTGTTTCTGGTACACTTAACATTCCTGTTGGAAGATTGAGAAAAATGAATATCGGTCCTGAGTATCTTACCGCATTTACCGTTGGTGATCAGCTGTTATGGGGTGCGGCAGAACCGATTCGCAGGATTCTTAAGATCATTCTTAAAACATTATAATATCACCCTTCACAGGGAAATACGTTTGAGAGTCATCCACAATAAATGCAGGCTACTACCACTATTGCCTGCATTAATTATACTCTGCAGTGCAGTACAAGGTTCTGACAGAAGTGATTTTTCTGAATCATTTGTGTTGCCTGGGATTTATTTGAACAATTCCGTACGGAAACCTTACCGTAAATATGACAATTTTCAGCAAAGAGAATTTCTGGATGAAAGTAGTCTTAACACTTATGGGCTACTTATCGGCAAAAGAGAGCGTCTAACATCCAGTTTCAGATATCAGTTAAGCGGAAGCTACGAATTTGGAAACGCTGCCGGAGATACAACTCACAATGTATTACTGACAGACAATACCTACAGAACACTTGTGAGCTTCAAAAGGTTCTCTTTTGTTAGTATAATACCGGAACTTCACTACGTTATGGAACCCAATCACAGAGGCAATCTTTTTTTAACTGGAGGACTGGGTCTGCATTATATGATTCTTAATGAGTTTGAAACAGATATAGATAAAGAAATCGATATTTCTGATCCAGGTCATGTTTCAGAAAACAGGTTCAGTCTTAGTTATAATCTGGGTTTGGGATTTGAAACTCAGCTATCGGGAAATTCCGGGATCGCTTTTATATATGGTCTAAGATTATGGAAACCGGTGCAATATATACAAACCGGAGATCTTTTTCCGATGGGCGCAGATTACAGTGAGAATTTTCTAACCCACTCATTTCAAGTATCACTGCTCTTTCCTGCATTATTATAAACAAAACAGATATCAGCTCAGAAATACTTTACATGTCACAGAATGCTGCAATCTGAGAGCAAAAAGTTATGGCAGCCAACTCTGTACGCAATCGGTTAGAAGCGAGTTTAACCTTTACAGCACCCTGAACAGAGAAAAAGTCCTGCTCATTATGAGTAAAGCCTCCTGGAGGACCTATTAAGCACAGTACTTTATCGGTGCCGTTTATTTCAAGATTTCTAAGGGGCTCTCCTAGCTGGTCTGCAATGAGAATCAGCTGAGAATTATAGTTTGCAATACCGGTAGAGGTTACCGGATTTTCAAGATTTGGCATGTAAGGGTAGAGACACTGTTTCATTGAAACTACCATTTTTTCTTCAAACCGGTTTTTGTACTTTTGCCACTTATCCCACCATGGTTTTCTGCTATTTTCAGTTATCAGAGGGAGTATTTTTCTGACACCAAGTGCTGTCAGGGTTTGGAGAATCTCTTCAAACTCAGATCTGTCGGGCAGTCCCACAGCAACTGTAATTTCTGGTTTCGTTCGGGAGATAGTTTCTTTTTCCAGAATGGTGCAGGTCAGTTGATCTTTTTCAACCGAATTAACACAACACTCGTAAATTATCCCTTTACCATCTGTAACTCTTATGGGATCACCATCACTTACCCTTAGTACCGAAACGGCATGGTGTTTTTCGGATTTATTCAAAACAAGAGTGCCGCTGTAAATATTTTGAGTAAAAAAAAGAAAGTGATCTTTTTTCATAATACTCCCACATATCTGATTAGCATTCACCAAGATGTTTTTTGAGACCTTCTCTGATTGCCTTCTTTAAATTCCTGAGATTTTCATTATACCCCCGGGCTTTAAGAGTTGTACAGAACTCCTCATGTGATCTCTTGATCCTGTAATCCGGCTCTCTAGGGGGGTGTTTAAGATATAGTGGCAGAAGCGAAATATCTGATTCAACCATAAGGCATGACTGATAATAGTAATAATCGGGGTTTCGCCCCATGTAAAGAGAACTGCCAAGAATTTTTTTATTATCCAGGGCAAGGTCACTTATTCCCCTTGAGCTTACATTCTCAATACCATTTTGTTCTAAAACTGAAATATAAGCCTTATGCAGGTAAGTAAATACCTCAAGAGGTGACTGATCGGTATTTCTGTTTCCAACAATAACGGTAACCAGCATTCCGGGAGAAAGGACCACTGTACCCCCTCCCCCTCTGCGCTCTACAACCGGGACACCATCTTTACTACACCTGTTAAGATAAATTTCATCTTCAGGTTTGCAGGATGGACCATGCACTACCTCCACAGATTCTTGTTCGTAGACATGAATGTAAGGTTTTGCGCACAACGCCCCGTACATAAACAGGGCATCATTTTTTTTCAGGTTACCGCGAAGAAGAGCGTTTCTCATTTTTCACCAAATTATTTTTTTTCATAAAGCGGGATGAAGCAAAGAGTCCCAGGAAAGAGAGGAATGGAAATAATTTGCCAAGAATTGGTTTCCTGATATGGATAGCCCTTGAGGGACACATTTCATGACAGCAGAAGCAACGTATACATTCCTTGTAATGATAGACCGGAGGTGCTTTTCTGCCCCTTTTCCCCCAATTAACAGCTTTAGGATCAACCGGACACACCTGAATACACCTGCCACACCTGGTACATGCATCTTTGATGATAACAGGTTTTGAGAGTATCATATTCTTGACTACTTTAAGATATCTGGATTGAGGCATAGGTTCAACAGGCTTCCTCACAACCTTGAAATCCTTGACAATGAATTGGTCAATTTCATCTCCAAGGAGCTCAATCTCATCCTCAAGATAGGTACCCAAACCTGAAATTTTTCCGGGAAGAGAAGTTGATATGTATTCTGGTTTCAAATCGATGAGTCTTGCAGCCACAGCATCAAGTGCGACCGGATCTGCAGAGACAAGAAGTAACCCCATCTTTCTTGGGTCCCCACTTTGTGGCCCGTTTCCTTCCATGGCAAAAACTGCATCCATTACATACAATCTCGGACGGACTAAACCACAGACATCAACAATCAATCTGGAAAACTCTAGTATATCAGGGAATCTTGCATGATAATCTCCTTTTACAGCACCAGGCAGACACCCATACTGGTTTTTAACAGCTCCCGTCATACGTGTAAGACCATGGGTCTTCAGTTTGGGCAAACTTATAACACCATCAGACTCAAGCACCCCATTTGCAATCGTCAGTCGTTTGCTGGAGACCCCCTCAGGATAAGAAATTTCTCTGCCATGCTCAAAGTCAGCAAGTTCGACTTCCTCCTCCAGTGCGACCTGGTGGTGGCCGGTTTTCTTTAATGCTTTTAAAGGAGACTGAATCCCTCCCGGTGAATCACCGTAAGACACAACAGCTCCGGATTCCTTAACAAGTTGAACTACAGCTTTGAACACAACGGGGTGAGACACAACACACTGCTCAGGGTCAGTTCCCCACAGAATGTTAGGTTTCAGAAGAATTTTTTCGTTGGGTGAAACAAACCGTTCAACACCACCCAGAAAATTGATCCCCCGTTCAACAGCGGCCCTTACATCTGAAAACTCGTAACTGTTACACCCCACCAGAGCGACTTTAGATTTTTCCATTCATTTCTCCATAACAGACAGAGCTAGAAAATAATACCCGCGATAACCAATGGCGGCAGAGATATTCCAATCATATTAAATATTTCTCAGATATCATATTTTCTTGCAAGGTCATTATCGATAACATAGATACAGACCTCTTTTGACCCTTGCTGGGTGTACCCGAATTTTCTTCTGAGGTTTCTTATGAGATATCTTACGTCATCTCTTATACGTTTGTCATATGTTTTGAAATCCTTTGTATCATAATCTTTAATTGCCCTTCTAAAGTTTTCGTTATCTAGAAATGGATCCAGAGCATGCTTTTTAAGGCTCTGAACATATCTTCCATAAAGATCTTTAAAGAGATCGGTTTCAGTGATAGCTTTATTCTCCAGCATCAAATCCTGTGTGAGAGTTTTTGATGTATAATCTTTCTGGACCTGCTCCCTGAAAGTCCATCTTCTTGATGCTCCTGCATCTGAACCGATAAGACGATTTTCAATACTGCGGAAAAACTCTTCGGAAATTTTGAGGTTTTCACCTGTGTAGGTGCAAACTTCATTTGCCGGCGGTTCGAAATTTATCGCGAATATATAATTGAGGATATCTCTCTCAATCTGTTTTTCATTATAATAATAAAGCGACTCTTTAACTTCCTGCAGCACGGTATAATTGTATAATCTCAAAAGTGAGTCAAGAAATCCTGCGGGTATGGAACGCATCAGATCTCTTTTCTTTTTAAGAAAATAATCCACAAGCATGGACATATTTATCAGCTTACCCTGCCTTGAGTATGAAGAGATAAAGTCATTGAAAATCTTTATTGAATCTCTCCCGGATATTCCACTTATCCCCTCTCTGTCCGATTCTGCTATAATCCTTCTTCTTCTCGAAGCATTGAGGTTAGCCCGATCCTCCTCTGTTAACCAGGAAGGTATAATCCCTGAATAAATCTCCATTTTCAACAGCTGAAGATTTTCATCACAATACATGTTGTACTTTTTAGGATCTCCAATCCATTCAAGCAAAGCCTCTGAGCGGGTGTTCATTCTGGATGAAATAATAATCCTGGCAAAGTTATTTAAAACTCTTGGCAGAAAATATTCCTCCACATGGGTACCGAAGGTGTGGGTGTAGATTTTCACCTCGGTAGTGAGATCTAAAACGTATGGAATATTGATATATTCTATTCTGTCACTGAAAGATCGAAACTCTTTAATGTTATTCTGGTCTTCAGGATTCATGATAGCCAGCAGTAATGAATTTACATTTTCCTCAATGTTGTCTACCTTATGAACACCCTCACTGATAATGTTGTGCAGCTCTATTAGACGCTCTCTGTTGTGTGATTTAATATCCATCAATGCATACACCCCATTGTTTGTTTTTGCATGTCTTGAATAGATATAGTACACATCAGAGGCATCGTTGAGAAGCATATTTATTTTTCGCTGAATCTGCTGATTCTGAATCACGGTATTGTCCGGAAGTGAATCACCGGGGTTAAAAACACTTACCCCTTCACCGATACGTCTGTTGAAACGGTAATGACGTGCATAGAGCATGTTATGTACGATTTCTGGACTTTTGAATTTATTCATCAAAGCCCTGTACAAACCGCTACAGAACGTACAGGGTTCTTCTTTAAAGACCCAATGGTACTCCTTGTTTGAGTAGAGAGTATCCAGGAATGGTGATTCCTTGAAAACTTCACGAAAAAGAATCTCTCTGTAGTTTTTTGGTATTATCAGTACAGGATGATCATGGCTTGGACACGGTATCTCCACCACGCCCTCATTTGCTAAACAGGTTTCCTTTAGTTTAGCAAGATTGGAATCAGTCTCTCCACCCAGAAGAGTTGCAATCTGCTCAAGGATGGTCTCCTGTTTAAGGGCATTCCCAAACAAAGTAGAATCAAGTCTCCAGATAATCTCAAACCTCATACCCTCTTCGGAATTTGCGTAGCATTCCAGTTTCCGCAACAGGTTGTTTAGGAAAGTGCTCTTTCCACAACCAGGAGGTCCGTTAAACACATAGATTTTGTTTTGCTGAGCCCCTCTTCGTATCCCGTCCACAAGATTAACCAATCTATTTGCAAATATTCTGTCTGCGAAAAATGGGCGATCGGTATCTGTTTCGAAAAGACTGCTGCAGTCATAGTTAACGTAATGAATAGATTCGGGATCCTTAGGATACTCATCAACCCCGGGACCGATGTTTTCTGAAATCATATCATGAAACACCTGAAATACATTTCTCAGAACGGCATCTGGTTTTTGAGCCATTTCTCTGAGGAATGCTTCAAATGAAATAGCCGGTCTGGGACTTCTGTCCGTCATTCTTCTGTTAAGATTACTAAGTGCAGTATTTACATAGTCCATAATATCAGCCAAGTACCTTCCGTGACAATTTTTTATCTTTCATAGTGTACAGAACCCTCTGCCATTGAGTTTCTCTGTTCTCTTCATTTTCCGGTCTTCGCCCGAAACGTCCTGCCCCACTGTTATTTTTTTCTACTTCGCTTGTTTCAAGCTGAACCGGTCCGCCCCACAGGTATTCCAGTCCAAGCATGACATTGGAGATATATTCATTTACAAGAGGTTTCCCCTCAAACTTATGGTCAAGATAAAGTATGTTGTTCGAATGACGTTCAGCATCAACCGTAATGCTTGGCGGATGGTACAGCTGATCCTGCAGCATTTTTTTATAATCTGATGCCTTTTTGCTTTTCACATAATATTCCCACACCATGCGTTCCTGATTGATTCTTTTCCCAGCTATAAACAGGTTATGTTTGTTTACAAAATCCTGATCGATGTAGTTTTCGATGAATAAATAATCGCTCAAAGCTTTTCTGACCTCAAAAATCAGCTCATTTCCGTTATTTAACTTCTGGTCATATTTATTTCTGTCTTTTACCCCTGTTAACATATCAAAAGCCCTGGTGTTCTTACCCGTATCCCCAAGCTCTTCAATATAGTGGAAAATCCTTATACCCAAAGCATATGGATTTAATCCAACTCTTGGCATGGAAGCGATACCCGCATGGAGTCTGGCGAAGTCTGATTCATGACCGATTATTCTGTCATCACTGAGAAACAGCTTTTCATGCCAGTAACTTGCCCAGCCTTCATTCATTATTTTTGTTCTGATCTGAGGCTGAAAGAACAGTGAGGTTTTTCTGACTATCTCAATGACTGATTTCATCCACACGTTACTGTGTTTGTTGAGAAATTCAGATTTTTCCATTATGTACTGAAGCAGATCAAGTTTTTCATCCCTGGGATTGCTTGCATATCGTTCAAACATGGAAGAAAATTCAGGATATTTAATATTTACATCTGCAAAAAATGTCTGTTCCCCAAGTTCAGTCGTTTCTTTTTTGCACTTGTTGTACCTTTCGACCTCTTTTACATATTCAGTCATTGGGACACATTTCTCTTTTTGCAGAAATATGTCGAAATAATAATCGAGCATATTGTTCCTATGCCCCGGAGTGACACCATCAAACTTCGATAGCTCGGAATAATAATCCGCCATATTATCAATCGATCTGGCAAATTCAATGACGTAATCAACCCAATGTCCTTTTTCCGAACGCAATTTACTTATGGTGCGCTTATCCGACAGAGCCTGTCCGGTAAAGTCGTAGTCCCATGTATTCTGAAAAGAATAGTTGTTCTGAAAAAAATCGATATGAGCCAGTACATGGTAAAAAATCATGACATTCATCCAGTCAGGATTATTGTCATTATAAAAAGAGATAGCTGGCCTCGTATTGACAACTGTTTCATAGGGGTTATTTGGATAGAGCTCATATCGTCCCTTTTCCTTTAAAACCTCCACATCATGAACCCAGTAATCATAAAGAGTTGGTATCATGTATTTAGGAGTCAATTCAATAAGGTCACGGTTGGTGACTATATATTCCAGGGTCTGATTATCGAAAGACAAACCGGCATCGTATGCTCTTTCCTTACAGCCTTCCATTATACTTTTTGTTTTCTGATCAACTAATTCCATATTTATTTCATAACCTCATGTGAGATAAGTTTTCGTATACCTTCTATGAGACGGGACTCATCGGCACTTTCCTGTATCACATCCATGCGCAGATAGTCTGCATACTCATTAAGCATTCCGGAATCGGCAATATATTTTTCCACTTCTGTTTTTTGTCCGGCGCTGTAAGCGTGCTCTGCGATGGTGATTCCGACTCTGCTGGCATAGGTCAGTATTTTTCTAAGCTCTGGTAACGCTTTTTCCCCTATCGTGTCCCAGTCATCTCCATCAGTTCCATGAAAGATGAAGATGTTATACTCGTTAGCCAAACTCTCATTTTCCACAATCTCATTTACAAGACTGTAGGCTGCAGAAACCTGTGTACCACCTGCCACTTTTGAGTTGTAGTAGGTATAGAAGTCGGGAACCTCCTTGGCCTCGGTGTCATGGACGATAAAACGTGTTTCCACTCTCTTTGCATACTGATAGAGAAGCCATGAATAAATGAGTACATGCTGAGCAACTACCAGTTCTGTGCATTTACCAGCCATTGAACCGGAGTAATCTCTTACAAAGAAAACCATTGCCTGTGATTCATAATCCTTTTCCCTAGAAAGGACTCTGTAAATTCTGTCTCTTGGAGAAACCAAAAAACCTGTGGTATCAATATTTGAGACATCTTCAAGCCTGCCCAGACCGATATTGGTTTCAATGACTTTACGAAGAGTAGCCTTTTTGTCGAGAACCTGTCCAAAGCCCCTGTTTTTATCTGTGATATCGTAGGTATATTTGGTCAGAGCCCTTTTTGTTCCCCTGTCCTTAAGATTTGGGAGTTCAAACTGCTCTGTCAGTATTCTTCCAAGATCATAGGCACCGGATTCCATCTCGTGATTTGAGTCCTGTCCCTCGCCACCGGCTCCATTCCCCTCACCCTGCTGAGGACGAATCGGCTGTTCTCCGATAACTTCCCCTTCTTCACCACTACCGGAACCACCAGCCTGTTCCTCCTGGGAACCAGAGATAGTGTCGTGGAGGAATTTTTCCTCCACAGTCGTTGGGACAATGATTACCGAATCGCCAACACTTTTTCCTGGTCGAAACAGTTTGCCGACTTTGATCTTTCTTGGAAACCCATCTTTTTCCCTTCTGCGATCCCTTGCAAGCAACTCATCAATAGTTGACATACCAAGCTGAGCAGAATAATTCATACCCGATATACCCATTATCATATTCCCGTCATTACTTGAATAAATTCCGGGAAGAGAGATTTTCGGTCCCTCTTCCACAGGGGTATGATCGACTACCTGCTCCTCTTCAGCTTTACGAACCTCCATTTTGATTTTCTCAAGCTGCTGCAGATCTGATTTATTATTAGTCTTATCCTGCTTCATTATCCCCTCAGCTCTCATCTTCCTGAGTGCAGAAGTATTCTATGGTTTTCTGCGCACAGGTGTTACAGTAGTTAAGTTTTTCGAACATTGTATGAACCATTCGGTCATAAAGCTTCTGATTTTCTTCATTGGTTCTATTGGCAAGGGCTCCTACAAGACTACCAGCCCCGGCGATATCACTTTTCAGTCTTACATCAGTTACCGCCTTTACAAGTTCCAGATTATCCATAAAATCATAGCCTGGGTCAAGAGAGATTTTCTGACCGTAGATTTTTCTGATAGATGTTCTGAACGTATCTCTTTGCTCTTTTGTTTTCAAACCGAGACGTTCCTCTACACTGTTGATGTATCTTTCATCAATTTTAAGTGCCTTAAGCTCTCCGTTCTGCGGATCTTTGTATTTCCACATTTTATCCGAACCAAGATTCTCAGCATCTATCCCGATAATCATATTCACGTAGTTCATTACATCCTTCCGGATCGCATATGGCTCATCCATGTAGGCGTTGAACATTTCAGTCATGATTCTTTCGCGATAGAGACTCTTTGCGATCTTGAGATCCTCAAGGTATTTCTTTCTGTCGTTGTTATCACTGACATAATCCAGCACAACACGCTCAAGAGCCCTGAATATATCGTATGCAAAAGCACATTTGCCCTCATTGGTCTCTGAGCTTTCAATTAACAACTGTACAGCTCTTCCAAGATTTCTCTGTCCAAGACCTTTCTGACCAAATCTCTTTTCGATTGAAGTGTCCTGGTTAAGGGTATCGATAACCTCTGCCAGTGTTTTGATACTTTTTTCTCCTGCGACCTCTCCCGCTGACAACTTAAGCATCTCTACAGGCGTAAGTTTTTCAGATCTTGGAAGTCTTGAAAGAATCACACCAGCACTTGCCGCATAGTTAAGGTTTGGATCCTGATGAAGCACCTCGTTGTTGAGGGTTGTTCTGGTTTCCGAACCGATTGTGTACTGAGTCAGATCTTTCTGCAGACGATAATTGGTATTGTGTGAAACGTAGCAGATTCTGCATCTGTCCACAATTGGTGCTTCCTCTTTTTCTGAAAGGAAATGATTGAATTCACTATTATTTGAGGTTGCAATTATGAGTGAATCGATTGGCCACTTGTATCCATCAACCTCTATGGTTCTGTTCTGAATAACTCCCAGATACACCTGAACCAAATCCTTCTTGTTCTTAAATATTTCATCACTGAAATGAATACCTCCCCCAGCGACTCTTGCCAACGCACCCCGTCTGAGATCAAAGCGGTATGGGTTATTAGTATCTGTTATGTGAAGAAGTCTTTGTATTGATTCCTCACCAAGCAGATCAACAGCTGAAGATGTCATTTTATCCTTGGCCGGATATTTTCCGGTCACAGTTCCAAGACTCTCTGACATCGGTACGGGTACTACTTCTACAAATGAGAGCATCTCATCAACATTCCCATTGGAATGTTCTCTGATCTGGTTCCAGATATATTCACTACATGCACCTAAAGGTCGGTAGCTATTGAATACACGCTCGAGTTCTTTTTCAGAAAAACCAGCTTTTGAGAGCATAAACTCCTTTGAGTCATGAGCGGTTTCCATGAAGTTCATGGCAAGTACCATAGGATCTTCGTATGTCTGAGACTCGATGGTTTTGATCTTTCCGTAATCCGCCAACTTATCCAGATTGTTGAATCTGAAAGTATACTTTCTGTTTTTTTCTATAGAAAGGTACTCTCTGTAACGGGCGCAGAGAAATTCTACAAAAAACGTCTTTCCATTACCGGGCTCACCGACCAGCACAAATGCCATTTCAGATGAAGATCCACCTTCTGCAGCATCTTTGACATAGGACACAAAACTGTTAATCTCGTCATACATCCCTATCACATGCTTTTTCCCACTGCGGAAAATCGAGAAATCATAGGTGGTTTTACCATTTACAACAACCTTATTTATAGGGCTCTCGAGAATCATTCGCGCAACACCCTGAAACGCATTCTCAAACACCCTTTCTTTTTTCTTTACAGCTGTAAGATGATACAGCAGGTCTTTTCGGTTCTTTGAACTCATCTTTCCTCCCGGTTTATTTAAACCTGTTTTTTTGTGTCGTGGTTTTTGTATGCGAAAACGGATCGCTGATTATTGTGTTAAACTTGTGCATGCTGAATTTACAGATGCTCTTTAAGGATGTGGTGAACCAACAGTTTAGTTTTAAGTTTTTTTTGTGAGGAAGGTTCTGCCCTGGGTCAGATCAGATAACACACTCTCGTTGAATTTATTAAGAAGTTAAACACACCCTGAAAATGAAGTACGCCCAAAGCGGAGGTTTTATTTGCCGGATAAATCATAACTTCGATATATCCGGCAAGAGGAGAAACTAACAGTTGTCAGCTATAGTATAGATCAGTCTTTCGGTCTCATCCCACCCCAGACAAGGGTCTGTAATAGATTTCCCGAAAACATTTTCGTCCGGTTTCTGTGATCCTTCCTCAATGTAACTTTCAATCATAAGGCCTCTGATATAGCGGTTCAGAAGAGAAGAGTACTTTCTGCTCCTCATCACTTCCAGAGCAATCCGCGACTGCTCCTTATACCTTTTTCCGGAATTGTCATGATTGGTATCTACAAATATTGCAGGATTTTTTAAACTTCTTTTTTCATATTGCTCAGCCGCATACATTAGATCCTCATGGTGATAATTGGGAATAACCTGCCCGTGGTGATCTACTGCCCCCCTGAGGATAAGGTGAGAATATTGATTCCCATCAGTACTTACCTCATAACCGTTATAGGAGAAGCTATGTGGAATCTGAGCAGCATAAACAGAATTAAGTGCTACCTTTAGATCACCAGATGTAGGGTTTTTCATTCCTACCGGAATGTCCAGGCCACTTGCGGTTAAACGGTGCTGCTGATTTTCGACCGAACGCGCACCCACAGCCACGTAGCAAAGAAGATCGTCAAGATAGGAGTGATTGTTTGGATAAAGCATTTCATCGGCGGAGGACAAACCACTCTCAGACAATGCCCGTATATGCATTTTTCTTATTGCCAGAATACCTTCAACGAGATTGGGGCTTTCCAGATGATTAGGCTGATGTGCCATCCCCTTGTAACCTTCTCCGGTTGTTCGGGGCTTGTTGGTGTATATTCTGGGAATGATCAACAGCTTGTCTTCAACTTTTTGCTGAACAGCAGCAAGCCTTGAGACATATTCACATACAGCATCCTCATTGTGAGCGGAGCATGGCCCGACGACTACAACAAAACGCTCATCTCCATTCTCCATTACTTTGCGAAGCTGTATATCGCGTTTTTCTTTCACCTCTTTCAGCTCTTCGGGAACCGAAACTGTTGCTTTAACCTCCTCAGCTGTAGGCAGAACACGTATATTCGTAAAACTCATAACCATTACTCCTTTTGAGATAGTCAGAACAGGGAAAAACTGCATTGTTTACCAAAATAGTTAACATTAACAAAATACCTCAACCATAAGTTTTTGACAAGTCTGTTGTGGAAGAATACATTCTTCAGTGTTAATCCCGTTTTTTTTTCCGGGCGTAATGCGGGGAATCCCCCCATTGGTCCAAGGCAACTTCACGCCCTACGGACTTGATTCTTCTCTCAAGACAACTTCTGCACTGCTCCTTTGATTCATCAATGCAGGGCTTGTCCTCATATAACATATAGTCCTTACGCACATTTACAGGTGTTAATTGCGGCATTATAACATTCGCCCCGAAATCGAGCCCCTGTTCTCTTCCATTCTCTTTTATTGTCTGAAGTGCTGTAGTGGCGGCAATATTCACATCCCGCAATGTCAACCTTGTCAAAGCAATCATTAGCAGAGAGCGAATAAAATTCTCTTCGAGATTTTCTTCAAACGCCTCCCTGTATACCTTCATATCTGTACCAGAGTGGACAATGTAGGGCCCCATTCCAATCATATCGACATCAATATCACGAAAAAACAGTATATCGTCAACAAGGTGTTCAAGATTCTGCCCAGGTAACCCGATCATAACACCTGTTCCAACCTGAAAACCTTCCTCTTTGAGAATTTCAAGACAGCGGATTCTTGATTGCAATGTTTGCCGGGGAGGATGAATTGAAGCAAACAGTTGAGGATTTGAGGATTCTATTCTCAGCAGGTAACGGTGGGCCCCAGCCTTATAGAACCTTCTGTACGTTTCCCGGCTCTGTTCACCGACACAAAGTGTTATACCCAACCCCGCGGATAATTTATCAGAAACTGTTGTTTTCTTTATTTGACGCACGACCTCTTCAACATAATTTATAAAAGGCGGATCTGAACGTTCTCCCGACTGTAATACGATTGATCCATACCCCTGCTCTGCACACCATTTTGCGGCCTCGACCACCTCTTCGCTATCAAGCATGAATCGATTCACTGCAGTGTTACTTTTCCTTATTCCGCAGTAGAAACAATCACTTGAGCATATGTTTGAAAACTCCACCAAACCCCTGTAGTAAACTTTACCACCGCATTTGCTCAAGAGAACTTCCTGTGCCTTATTCTTTATGGCATCGATATCTTGGCGGCCTCTGAGCTTGACAAGATAGAGCAGGTCCTCTTTTTCGAGCGTTTTCTTTTCAAGTATGTCTTTAGTATTCATCAATACCCCTTAAACTTTCTCCAAGCAATCTTTTCTGCTCTTCACTCAGTACATTCCACCCATAAACGATATACCCGGTAACCTCATCCACCCTGATTTTTTGTGAAGAGGTTATAGGTACCTGAAATGACTTTTTACACCCCGGTGCAAAACTCCAGCGATTCCCGGTAATCTTTGAGGGGACAATTACTACATTGAATTCCCTTTCCAGATTTTCCAGGGCTTGTAAAGCTAAAAAAGTTGACAATTCATTTCTCCCCTTAGAAAACTAAAAATACAGATCCCTTTCTCCCATAGCCGTTCTGTTGTAAAACTCCATAAAGGTCTCAAAGACCTTTGGGTTTTTCATTTTGACCTCATCGATCTCTTTTTGTATGATTTTTTCCCCTATTTCTTTTGTTTCGGGTGAAGCAAAATCATCGAGCCATTCCCTGTATGTAATCACCGCATTTAGTTTGCAGAATTTTCCTTCGGCTCCAGTCCTAAGCAGATCCATTATACATTCCCCGGTTCGCCCACACCTGTATCCGGCAGTACAAAAAGAGGTGATATGACCCATTTGCGCCAGTTCCCTTACTACTTCATCAAGGCTGCGGGTGTCTCCCAGAATAAACTGCTGTCTGTGGGCCATCTGTTCAGGGCCCTTATAGGAGTTGTATGCCCCAAGTCCGATCTTGCTTGATGCATCGGTTTGGGTTATTCCACATGGCACCAGGGATCGACGCATCTGGGCATTCTCCCTTGCAGTGAGAATCATCCCGGTGTAGGGAACCGAAAGTCTTATCACAGAAATCAGTTTTCTAAAATCCTTGTCACTGACCTGATACCCACTGGCAAGATTAAAAGGTGTATTCTCAGCAGGTTCCAGCCTTGGAAATGAGATTGTGTGCGGTCCTATCCCAAACTGTTCTTCAAGTTCAATAGCATGATAGAGCAACGCCATCACCTCGAACTTCCAGTCGTAGAGTCCAAAAAGGACCCCTATACCCACATCATCTATACCAGCCTCCAAAGCCCGGTGCATACAGTATAAACGCCAACGGTAATTACCTTTGAGTGTTGTTTTCGGATGCAGCTTTTCATAAGTGCCCCTGTGATAGGTTTCCTGAAATACCTGATATGTGCCAATCCCGATCTCATTCAGTTTTACCAGATCATCTACCGGCAACGGAGCAGCATTCACATTTACTCTTCTGATTGATGAATAACCATTTTTCACCGCGGCCTTAACACTGTAGATCGCCTCCATGGTTTCAGCCATGTAATCGGTATCACTCTCAGGATGCTCTCCATAAACTATAATCAGTCTTTTATGACCGATTGTCCCGGCAAGAACCTCAATTTCTCTTTTCACCTCATCAACGGACAGAATACCTCTGTTTACAGCCGTATTATCTTTTCTCAAACCGCAATACAAACAGTTATTTACACAAGCAGTGCTTAGATAAAGTGGCGCAAACGTTACAATTCGGTTATCATATACCCTTTGCTTTATTTCCCCTGCGGTCTGTTCCATTTCGAGCAGTAATTCCGGATCCTCTACATTCAACAGAGCTGCGGTTTCATCGGGAGAAAGAGTTTTGATCTCAAGTGATTTTGCTAATATCTCTTCAATCCGTTTTTTATCTGGCTTTCTGTATTGCATGAGTTTTGACCCGATTGCCACTTCGTCAATAAAATCCTTATCATCCGGCTTAAGATATTTATCGATTTGATCCTGACGTATACGTGTTTCAAACCAAGACTTTTTCCCTGATGATGAGTTCATAATTTCTTCCTGTCCTGTTTTGGGGATTTCACATTTATTTCGGTTATGTATTCATTAAGGGCTGCCGGGAAAGGCTCCAGAACCCTTTCCACCACGCCCTGAAAGCAAGAAATAGCCAATCCGTAATTGGTTACAGGAACACCACAGTTCCCAGCCTTATCGATTCTCGAAAGCATTTCTTTTCTGGTAATCATACACCCACCACAATGAATAATCAGAGCATACGTTTCAATATCACGCGGATAGTCTCTTCCACTGCATACATCGATACTTATATTCATTCCAGCCTTGTATTTGTTGAGCCAGCGGGGAATTTTAACCCGGCCGATATCATCCTCTGTCGCATGATGCGTACAGGATTCTGATATGAGCACCCTGTCACCGCTTTTTAGATTTTGTATTGTTGCAGCACCTCTTGCCGCGGATACAAGGTCCCCTTTCAGCCGCGCAAACAGAATAGAAAATGTTGTGCATGGAATACCCCCTGGTGTCAGATCAACCATATTTGTAACTACCTGTGAATCACATATAACCAGATCGGGATTACGATTGAGAACCGAAAGTATATTCTTATACTCAGTTTCCTTTACAATCAGAGCTGAAGCATCATTGTCAAGTGCATCACGGATTGTTTGCACCTGAGGGAGAATCAACCGTCCCTTTGGTGCCTGAAGATCTATAGGAACAATCATTACAGCCAATCCACCGGAAGGGATAATATCACCAATAATACTTGTTTTTCTGAAGTGCTCATCCGGAAGACTCTTAATGAGGAATTGTTTTAAACTTCTGAGGCACTCCTCCCTTTGCGTCAAATCGGTGGAGCAGCAGATGAAGATAAATGATGTGTGTTCCCGGATCTGTTTTAAAAATTCATCAGAAGGATAATTGAGATCAGCTTTATTCACAACAACGATCAATGGTGTATTTCTCTTAAGAGATTCTTCATAGACAAACCGCTCAAACTCTCCCCATACCCCATCCTGAGTCAGAAGCAAAAAAACATCAGCCCGGTCAAATACAGCAACCGTTTTTCTGATACGTTCTGAAGCCAGAGCGGAAGTGTCATCGATTCCGGCAGTGTCCAAAAAAACAACCGGTCCAATCGGTAACAACTCCGCAACTTTCTCCACCACATCAGTTGTTGTACCTGGGATTGGAGAAATAATGGATATATCCTGACCGACAATCATGTTCAGAAAACTGGACTTTCCGGTATTAGTTCTTCCAAATATACCGATCTGTAATCTCAGGGATTTTGGAGTGGTTTGCATAAGGCCTCTAATTTCATTAAAAAGAAGATCTTCATTTTCCTTTACTTAATGCTGATTTGACGGTAATTCCGCCAACGGCACCGAGTTTACCTGTAAGTGCCCCGAGCTGATCCGTTGTGCAATCGACAACCAGAGTTATTACACTGCAGTTTTTTTTATCATAAGGAAGCCCTGTCCTTGCCACTATCATTGAGGCAAAATCGGAAAGAATACGGTTAACGTCTTTTGCAGAATTTTCTCTCTGCTCGATTATGATGCCAACAAATCCAAGCCTCTTTTCCATACCGACAACCTCTTTTTAAATAAAAAAAGTCCTGTCCGCTCAAAATCGAGCGGAACAGGACACATTATTTCCAGTATTATTTTCATTTTTCTCCCCTTGGTTTCAGATCATCTCCTCACCTCAGGACATAGTTTTAAGAATAGCTTGCTTACTACACTACCAACGATACTCAGGACGCGGAGTATAGCTGGTGTGAAGAAGCTCGTGAGATTTTTTACTCAACGGACTTCCCAGGAACTCAGCATAGAGTCTCTGAATCTGGGCGTTGTTGTGTGAGCATCTTTTCTCGGCCTTAATGTCATCGTTATAGAGTCCAGCAGCACGTGCTTTCCGTTTTTCGTCATCAGCACCATATGGCTGCCCACCTCCACCGACACAACCCCCTTTACACGCCATCACTTCAATGAAGTGATATGGAGGTTCTTCGCCTTTTTCTGTGGCAGCTTTAACTCTATCAAGAACTGAAGCGATATTTGCCATTCCATGCGCAACGGCGATTCTCACCTCTGTGCCTTCAACGTCAATTTTAGCTTCCTTTACACCATCCAAGCCGCGTGTCTCGGTAAAATTAACATCGGCAAGATCTTTTTTGGTGATCAGGTGGTATGCGGTGCGCAGAGCAGCCTCCATAACACCACCGGTAGCTCCGAAAATGGTTCCCGCTCCGGAGTAATCTCCCAGAATCGAATCAGCCTCTTCATTGGGCAGCTTATTGAAATCGATTCCAGCAGACTTTATCATTCTGCTAAGTTCCCGGGTAGTGAGGGATACATCGATATCTTTCTGACCACTTGAGAACATCTCTTCAGAACGTGCGATTTCAAATTTTTTAGCTGTACATGGCATAATGGAAACCATGAATATTTTCTCCGGATCGATACCCATTTTTTCAGCATAGTAGGTTTTTGAAAGCGATCCTACCATAGACTGAGGAGATTTGGCTGTTGAGAAATGAGGGATCATATCGGGATAGAATTTTTCCAGATAATCAACCCATGCAGGACAGCATGTAGTGATCAGCGGTATTGGAGCTGATTTTTTTGTAAATCTCTCGACAAATTCAGATCCCTCTTCCATGATGGTAAGATCAGCACCGAAATTTGTATCGAATATTGCTTTGAACCCAAGCTGACGCAGTGCAGCATATAGTTTACCGGTCTGAAGAGTTCCCGAAGGCCAACCAAAAGCTTCTCCGATAGCCACTCTTACAGCAGGAGCAATCTGCACAACAGGAACCATATCGGGTTTGCGCAGTGCGTTCCACACAATGTGCTCTTCAGATTTTTCCACAATTGCACCCACCGGACAGTGCGCACTACACTGACCACACTTAATGCAGGGGCTGTCATTAAGACTGACATCTCCCGCAGGTGCGATACGTGTGTTTTCACCTCTGCTCAGGAATTCAAGAGCCCACACCCCCTGCATGTCCTGACACACTTTTGCGCATCGGCCACAAAGTACACATTTTTCAGGATGAAGTGACAGCGAAGTGGTGGAGTTATCTTCAGGAAGATCCCTTAGTCTCTGTTCAAATGTCATTTCCCTGATTCCGAATTCAGCAGCCAAACGCTGGAGTTCACAGTTCTGGTTACGCAGACATGTGAGACATTCATTTGGATGTGTTGAGAGGATAAGTTCGATTACATTTCTTCTAACCTCTACGATTTCGGAATCATGAGTTACGACATTCATTCCCTCAGAAACAGTGGTTGCACAGGCCCTGAGCATTTTTGGTGAGTTGTCAACTTTAACGATACAGATCCCACATGCCGCCCAGGCTTCCAGATCGGGATGGAAACATAGAGTTGGAATGTTGATCGATACCTCTTTTGCAGCCTGCAGGATAGTAGTTCCTTCCTGCACGCTTACATTTTTTCCGTCTATTGTTAAATTTACTTTTTTCATCCGGGCTGCTCCTTGACTAAAAATTATTCCCTAATAACCGCATCGAATTTACATGCCTGTTCACATGCACCGCACTTAATACACAATTCATTATTGACGACATGTGGTTTTCGTTTTTCTCCGGTAATTGCATCCACAGGACATTTCTTAGCACACAGCCCGCATCCAATGCACTTATCAGCAATAATTATGTAACTCAGGAGACTTGAACATTTCTTCGCCGGACATTTTCTGTCGTTAATATGAGCCATGTACTCATCTTCAAAATAGGTTAGAGAAGAGATGACCGGGTTTGGAGCAGTTTGCCCCAGACCACATAATGATGCCCTGCGCATCGCCTGACTCACCTGGCGCATCTTCTTTATATCTTCCTCTTCCCCATTTCCATTTGTGATTTTTTCAAGCAGACTGTGCAACTGACGCCCACCTACCCTACAGGGTGCGCATTTGCCGCATGATTCATCCACAGTGAATTCCAGATAAAACTTTGGAACATCCACCATACAGTCATCCTCATCCATAACAATCATCCCACCCGATCCCATGATCGAACCAAGCTTGGAGAGGTTGTCATAGTCAATTGGAGTATCCAGGTAATCAGCGGTTATAACACCTCCCGACGGGCCACCAGTCTGGACAGCTTTGAATTTTTTACCGTTTGGGATTCCTCCACCTATGTCGTAGACGATTTCGCGGAGTGTAGTACCCATAGGCACTTCGATCAAACCTGAATTTTTAATTTTCCCTGTAAGAGCAAATACCTTTGTACCCTTGGAGTTTTCTGTTCCGATTTTTGAAAACCAGCTTCCGCCTTTCGCAATGATCACGGGAATACATGCGAATGTCTCCACATTGTTAATTACGGTTGGTTTATCCCAAAGACCTTTTACCGCAGGGAACGGAGGACGAGGTTTTGGCATACCGCGTTTTCCCTCGAGTGATGCAAGAAGGGCGGTTTCCTCACCACACACGAATGCACCTGCACCCAGGCGGATCTCTATATCGAAGTCAAACCCACTATCCAGAATATTTTTACCCAGAAGCCCTTTTTCTTTGGCCTGAGCAATAGCTACTTCCAAACGGTGGATTGCAAGGGGGTATTCTGCTCTGATATAAATATAGCCCTGATTAGCATTGACAGTGCGACCTGCGATTGTCATTGCCTCGAGAATAGAGTGAGGATCACCTTCCAGTGTACTGCGATCCATATATGCTCCCGGATCCCCTTCATCGGCATTACAAACGACATACTTCTGATCGCCCTGAGCATCCTTTGTAAAGCCCCATTTCATCCAGGTCGCAAACCCGGCCCCACCTCTTCCGCGTAACCCTGAGACCTTCAGCTCATTGAGAATATCCTCGGGTTTCATCTCAAAGAGTGCTTTTTCCAAAGCCAAATACCCATCCCGTGCGATATACTCATCGATATCCTCAGGATTGATAAATCCGCAGTTTCTCAAAACAACACGAAATTGTTTCTGGTAAAAATCAATGTCATCAATTTTGGCGTGTTTATTATTTGCCTGACCATCATAGAGCAGCCTGGTAACTTTTCTTCCCTTCTCTATATGCTCAGCAACAATTTCCTTGGCATCTTCAGGTACGACTTTAACATAAAAACTCTCATCGGGAAGCACCTTTACGATAGGTCCCTTTTCACAGAATCCAAAGCAGCCGGTTTTGACCACCTGAGCGTCATTTGAAAGCCCACGAGACTCCAGCTCACCCAAAAGGTTTTTATAGATATCGTCAGCCTTACTGGATTCACATCCCGTTCCACCGCATACCAGTATAAAATTTTTGTAACTCATCAATCCCCCTGATTACTTAAACAATGTCAGCTGCGGGTTTATCGAAAATATGATCACTCAACAGCGATTTATTCACAATATGCTTCTCCACAATACTGCGGGCCACATCAGGTTTTACATTTCCGTAAACAACTGCAGGCATATCGGGAGCTATCACCTCAACAGTCGGTTCTGCATAGCAAAGCCCCATACATCCGGTTTGGGTCACAGCAACATTACCAAGTTTCCTGCTGTCAATTTCATCTAAAAATGCATCGAATGATTCTTTCGCCCCTGCAGCTATTCCGCAAGTCCCCATACCTATAATAACCTTTACGGTTTTTCCTTCGGAATCTCTTCTTCCAAGCTCATTTTTCTTATCTTCACGGAGCTTTTTGAGATCTGCCAGTGTCAATTTTGCCATTTACATTCCCCCTACTTAAAGTAAGCCTTCTTCTAAAGACTGAAGATATTTTCTAACTGCAACCAGAACCTGACCATCTTCAAAATCATCAGCACTTCCCATAACCTCTGATCTCAAAACAGTATAAGAACCGCCGGCACTTTCTCTGTGTAACCTAAGTTCAAACTCACCTTTCATACTAAACAGGCACAGAACCGCAGAGGAGAGGTTTCCAACAGGAGGCAGGTCAGGATGATTACGCGGGCATGAAAACAATAGTGATGTTCCGGTACCTTTTTCTGAAGAAATATCAAAACTACCATCACACTGTGAAGCAAGCTGTGCAAGAAAAGAGATTCCTAAGCCGACTTTGCGATGTTCGTGCTTTGCTTTTTCGGTATAGAAAGGATTTTTTGCTTTCCTGAGCTGCTCTTCATCCATTCCGGTACCGTTATCCGCAACATAAAGCTTGAATTCATCAGCCTTTTCAAGGAAATCAACGATTATAAGGCTTGATTTGGCTTCAATGGAATTTTGCACCAGATCGAGTAGGTAATCTGCTAATGTGTGATGCATCGTTATTTGTTCATCTTGTAATATTTTTCGAGAATTCCCGGAATCTTAGCCCGGGTCAGACTTCCGTAAACTTCACCATCAATGGTCATGACCGGAGCAAGTCCGCAACAGCCAATGCACCTGACAGCTTCAACTGAAAAGAGACCATCTTCAGTTGTAGAGTTGACCCCTACACCGAGATTAACCTCAAGTTCTTTAATCAAATCTTCGCCACCCTTAAGGTAACATGCGGTACCCATGCAAACTGAGATAATATGCTTACCTGGCTTATTCAGTTTGAAGTAGTGGTAAAATGTCATAACGCCATAGATATTTGCCAAAGGCACATCCAGCTCCTTTGACACTGCAAAGACGACATCGCGGGGGATATATCTGTATATCTCCTGGACTTTGTGAAGAATCATGATAAGATTACCCGGTTTGTCTTTCCACTCTTTGATGAATGAGCGAAGTTCGGGCGTCAACTCTGTCAGAACCGGCATGCTTTGAGGCATACGACAACCTCCTGAACCTTGAAATTTGGAAGACGTTGAGTATTATTGAAGAAGTTTGGCAGGGGTGTTATTGTGAAAACCGTAACATTATACCCGCCTGTCTCCTTACTTTATTCGTCAAATATAACACATTAATATATGAAATAAAAGTATTTTCGATTATTGCAATAAAAAATTGCATAAAGTTATTTATGATTATGTTACCTTTGTAACATAAACGGAAAAAAGGAGCCTCCTCTATGCTTTTGGCTAATATATCGGAAACACTGCAGGCTAAAATCATCCACAAATCAACCCAGTTTGACTCAAGTGAGATCCAAAGCGTGATAGTAAGTGACCTTATGAGTGATGTATTGATGACGGATCAGCCTTCTCCGGTTCTGCTATCTTCACTATCAACAGATCAGACAATCAGAACCGCAAGCATGATTGATGCTTTGGGAGTGATTATCACTCAAAACAAACCACTTCCTCAGGGCATAGACTCCCTTGCAGAAGAACTCGACATAACTCTTCTTCATACCCACATGGACAAATTTGATGCTTGCATTCTTTTAGGAACACTCATGGGTAAATGTAACATAAAGGGAAGTGTAAATCAATGACAGTATCACCCCTTGGTTCCACCACCTCATCTCTTCTTACCCTTGAGATAATATTTAAACTCAAGATCAGAGATGTCATGTCTTCCGATGTGGTATCTGCAGTACGAACCGATACTCTTCGCCACGTGCAGCACCTGATGAAAACCCACAGGATCTCAGGCGTCCCCATTGCTGAAAATGGCCGGATTTTTGGCCTAATCAGCGTTGACAACATTCTCAGAGCCCTTGATTTCGGCTATATCGATGACACAGTCGAAGCCTACATGACCAGAAACTTAATGGTTTTGGAAGAAGAAATGCCTTTATCCATTGCCATCTCATGGTTTGAAAAATATCAGTTCGGACGATTTCCGGTGATCGACAACAATGAAACACTTACAGGAATTTTAACCAGCCGCGATATTATTTCGAAGCTGCTTTCCGAACTGAACCGTAAGATCGACCAAATTGAAAGCAGCCGCATCAGTCAGAACAGAACAGATTTGCAAAGCTACTACAGGGAATTTAATGTAAAGAAATATGATTTCAAGAGCGGTGGAGCAGCTTCAAATGCTTTCCGAAAAGTTTTAAAGGAAAACGGCTATCCGGTTGCAATCATCCGCCGCGTTGCAATAACCTGCTATGAACTGGAAATAAACATGGTAGCTCATTCCGATGGCGGTAAGTTGTGTTGCTTGATTGAAAATGGGCGGATAGAAATCATCGCCAGAGATTGTGGCCCCGGGATAAAGGATATAGACAAGGCAATGACAGAAGGTTTCAGCACTGCAAGTGAATGGATACGGAGCCTTGGTTTTGGAGCAGGGATGGGATTACCAAACGCAAAGAAATCGTGTGACGAATTTGACATCCGCTCCCAACCGGGCCTTGGGACAGTTGTAAAGGGTACCGTTTACTTTAAGCCAGAAAAAGACAAGTCGTAAAAAAATAAAATAGACCTTAACTTTCTAACACGGAGAAAGCACATGACTCCCGAACAACTTCAATCACAGCTTGACCTCGAGTCAATCCAGCCAGCTCACAGGGCTCAAACCGTATCCACCGGGTATACTTCAGACCTCCTCAGCGATGTAATGGCAAATGCTCAGGAAGATTCTGTACTGATTACTATTCAGGCACATGTAAACACCATAGCAGTAGCATCTCTTGCAGGAATACCGGCAATAATAGTCTGCAACAGCCGCCCAGTTCCTGAGGATATGATAGAAGCTGCCCAAAAGGAAAATATTGCCATTTATCGCAGCCAGGAGAATCAGTACACAGTTTCACACCGTGTTTACCAGGCTTTGAACCGGAGCAGCTAATGTCATTTTGGGCGGACCTCCATATCCACTCCTGCCTTTCACCATGTGGATCGCTGGATATGTCTCCATCCGCAATAGTTAAAAAAGCAGTTGAGAGGGGTATAAACTGTCTTGCTCTTTCAGATCATAACAGCGCTCTCAATTGTAATGTGATGGAAAAATTATGTGCAGAGTCAGGCATATTCTTCCTTCCGGGCCTGGAAGTAACAACAGTTGAAGAAGCGCATGTAATCTGTCTTTTTGACACAAGTGAAAAAGCCCTTGAACTTGGGGATTACATATACAAAAAACTACCCGAGATCCAGAACATTCCGGAAAAATTCGGCGATCAGGTATACGTAAATGAACATGAAGAAATCGAGGGGGTTGTAGAGAAGTATCTAGGATTGGCTGCAGGTGTATCAGTTGAGGAACTTCGTGAAGTCGTTTTTGGCCTAGGCGGACTTTTCATTCCTGCACATGTAGACAAACCAGTTTTCAGTGTTATCTCCCAACTTGGGTTTCTTGGAGGGAGTTACAGCGCAGTGGAGATCTCCAATCCATACGGATATGAGGGCCGAAAAATTGCATCTGTTTATGATTATGCATTTATAAGCTCTTCGGATTCACACTACACCCATCAAATCGGTAAAAATCACATTTTTTTTGATATGCAGGAAGCATCATTTCAGTCATTTATTGAGGTATTGAACAATAAGAGATACAGTATCAATACACTTCAATAAATTACAAATTGGAAACATCTGTGCAATTACAGGAAAAGAGAGAATAACGATGGTAACAAACAAGAACTGTATTCTCAGGTTGTCAAGATACAAAAACGCTCTCCACCGTTTTAAATCGATCGGGTTTGTAAAAATATTTTCTGATTATCTGGCAGACGCGGTCGGAGTTACCAGCGCTCAGGTCAGAAAGGATTTTTCTCTATTTGGAATTTCGGGAAACAAAAGGGGTGGCTACCATATCGACTCCCTTCTGGAACAGCTTCATGAGATACTTGGAAAAAATGAATTGCAAAAAGTCGTAATCGCAGGAGCTGGAAGCCTTGGCAGTGCTTTGATCAAGTATAAAAATTTCGAAAAAGAGGGTATCAAACTAACTGCAGCCTTTGATATCGATCCCGCCAAACACAATACCAAATTATCGATACCGGTTTATCCGCTTGAAAAACTACACAGTTTTGTTCAGAAAAATCAAATAAAAATCGGTATTATCAGCGTACCGGAAGTTGCAGCCCAACCGACTCTTGATCTTATGATAAAAGCAGGCATAAGAGGTATACTTAATTTTGCTCCGATTCAGCTTAAAGCGCCCGAAGATTGTGTGGTGAATAATGTTAATCTTGAGCTTGAGCTGGAAAACCTCATCTACTTTGTAAACACTCTCCAAAAAGCCAAGGGCACACTGCCTTTTTCAAAAAGAACAGCATAAAGCTGAGTTGTTCAAGTTTTTTTTGCTTTAAACAACTCTGTCCAGGGAAATGCAAATTTTCCCTGGACAGAGTGACTATTTATGCGAAAAGGAGAAGCGAAAACAGGCTGTTTTTGATTTATTTCTTTTTCGCAGCCTTTTTCTTTGCAGAAGCAGCTCTGGGCCTTGTTGTTTTGGTTTTTGTAGCCGCAGCAGCAGGCTTTTCTTCTTTTTCAGTCTTGCTTTCAGAAGTCTCTTTTTCTGCTTTGCTCTTTGTGGCAGCTTTTGGTGCTGTGGTTTTTGCAGGCTGTTTTTTAGTGGTCTGCGATGATTCTGAAGCAGGCTTTTTTTCAAGCTCTGCCATCACTTCCTGTTCAGCCCGGATCCAATCCTGGATATGATATCCATCCTGTGCACCTCTTTTGAGGAACAATTCATATGCTCTTTTCTCAATTAACTCTTTTACGGTTTGCATAGTGCAGCCTCCTTTTGGCTTCTAAATGATCACTTTCTCATAGTCTTTTTTTTATTATTGAGCAGAATTAAGTATAATTAATTGTGCTGCAGGTTTTCAACTCGTTAATCTTTGCAAAGCCAGATCACAAATAAACGATATATATTTGACAACTTGATTAAGTTTAATTTACTTAAAGCCTGATTCAAAAAGAAGTAAAAAAAGGTACTTCGTTGCAGCACTTTTCCCAAGCCCTTGCTTTTAGTATTTTTATAATGCAGAATAAGAGTACGCTAACCAAAGTAGCAACGTGCATAAAAAAAACAAATACACAGATTGTACTGATACACAAGAAATGCAAAACAAGCATTCAAATACCCCAGACTCCATTTCTCAACCTGTATCATTTGATGAGATTGTCGATAAGGCACTTCACTTTTGCCGGGAACTTCCGCATGCCTGCTCTGACTACTGCAATCAAATCTCAGACCTCAAATATCGCCTGACCGGGGGCAAACTCCACCTTGCCGTTCTTGGTCAGTTTAACCGTGGCAAAAGTACTTTTATCAATGCACTGCTTGGGCTTAAAGTGCTCCCCACCTCCATTCTCCCCGTTACATCAGTTCCAACCCGAATCGAATATGGTGAGGAACACACATGTACTATCAGCTTTCTTAACGGCAAGCCTGACTTGTCCATACGTAATGACAGGGAAAAAATTTCAGCAGCACTTATAGAGTATGTTGCAGAAGAAAACAATCCAAAAAACCAACTTTGTGTCAGAGATGTAAAACTAACCTGCAACAGCTCCCTGCTGGCAAACGGTACAGTTCTGATTGACACTCCGGGTTTCGGCTCAACCCATGTTCATAACACAAGCACCACAGTAGATTTTCTCTCTGGCTGTGATGCAGCGATTTTTATTCTTTCAGCCGACCCACCTTTCACCCAAACAGAGGTTGAATTTTTAAAACAGGTAAAGCTCTACATACCTAAACTGTTTTTCGTGCTTAACAAAATCGACATACTTTCGAAAGACCAGAAAATACAAGTTGACAGGTTTATAAAAAACATTCTCAAAGAAAAACTCCAGCATAGTGGGAATGTTAAGCTATTCCATATCTCTGCCGTCATGGGAGAAGAGGCTCAGAAACACTCACCCAAAGATAAGCACTGGAAATCCAGCGGCCTGGAGGAGATCAAAGCCGAAGTTTTAGATTTCATGGTCAGAGAGAAGTATTTCACTCTTTCTGAGGCTCTTGGAGACAAATTCAAAGCTTCCTTATCCGGAATAGAACATATCATAAGAGAGGAAATTGTAAAACTTAAATCACCTATTGATCACAGCGCAAAAGAGCAGCAAAAAATCACTTCATTGCTGGAGGATTTAGCGAAACACAAAGATTATCAATTAAAAAAACTGGATGCCGGAGTTGAGGAACTCATACAAAGGATTGAGAAACAAATTACCACCTCCGCAGAAAACATTAGGTCTGATATAGATCAAATTATGGATGAAAAACTTATTGAGATTCACAATTTTAACAAATCTGCTTCCAATCTTGCGATATTCATACCTTCAGCGCTAAGAAACTCCTTTGACAAATTGCAGTTCGAAACAATGAGCCTCACCGACAAATCTTTCAGATTTTTTGTTTCGGCACAGGAGAGTGAATTGCAGCTTTTTATTTCCTCCATTTGGAAATTTCCCCCTAAACCACTGAACGAACCTTTTGTTGATCAAGAGATTACCCCACCACTGTATCAGGATTTTTTCACAGTGAGCAATTTCCCCCTGCCCCAAAAACCTCCATTTTTAATTTTAGTGTCTGCCCATAAACAAGCTAAGATCATAAAAGAATATTTTAAAACACCGATTGGAAAACAGATCAATTTTCTCAAAACCCGTGTTATTAATGACTCTACAGCTTCACTCAACAAATCAGCTGAAATTCTCCGAAATACAGTCATTTCCAGATACGATCTAACAAAACAGCTCCTTGAAGATATGCTGCAAAAGGAAACCGATAAACTAAATAGTAGCGCAAAAGAAAACAGCAAGCTCCAGGATTTAGAGTCGCAGTTAAGGTGTGTGGAAGAGATCAGAAGTTTACTAGTAAACTGAAAAGTTGGTTTAGGAGTGAAGTCTCAGTCTGGGTTTTGGTTTTCACCCCAGAGGTGATTTAGTGGTTTTTATCCCAGAGGTGATTTAGTGGTTTTCACCCCTGAGGTGATTTAGTGGTTTTCACCCCTGAGGTGATTTAGTGGTTTTCTACCCCAGAGGTGATTTAGTGGTTTCTACCCCAGAGGTGATTTAGTGGTTTTCACCCCTGAGGTGATTTAGTGGTTTTCTACCCCAGAGGTGATTTAGTGGTTTCTACCCCAGAGGTGATTTAGTGGTTTCTACCCCTGAGGTGATTTAGTGGTTTTTTCTACCCCAGAGGTGATTTAGTGGTTTTTTCTACCCCAGAGGTGATTTAGTGGTTTTCACCCCTGAGGTGATTTAGTGGTTTTCTACCCCAGAGGTGATTTAGTGGTTTTTTCTACCCCAGAGGTGATTT
>LDWW01000025.1 GCA_001045525.1 Chitinispirillum alkaliphilum
CGAGCCAAACAGAGCGTTTGTATCTGATATCACTTATCTTTGGACAAGATCAGGTTGGGTGTACCTTGCTGTTATTATAAACCTCTATTCTCGTATGGTAGTGGGGTGGGATGTCAGCTCCTCTTTGGGTCATGAAGGGGTGCTTAGAGCGTTACGTAGCGTTGTTTGGCGCAGACATCCAAAAAAGGGTGCCCTATTTCACTCGGATCGAGGTATACAGTATGCATGCAAAGACTTCAGAGATTCCTTAGAATTCTTTGGATTTACACAGAGCATGAGCCGTAAAGGAAACTGTTGGGATAATGCAGTATCAGAGTCATTTTTCAGAAGTCTTAAAACAGAGTGGTATTATGGTAATGTTTTGAATGATATTAATCAGGTAAGGGAAGAGCTTTTTGAGTACATTGAAGATTATTACAACTGTCAAAGGCTACACTCAACCTTAGGGTATTTTTCACCAATGGAATTTGAGAAACTGAAAAAAGTAAAATGTGCATAATTAACTGTCTACTTTTTCAAGGCAACATCAAAACCTCTTAGGTATGAAGAAGAATACATTCTTGGTTTTTTTTCGGAAATAGCCTCTACTCTTTTCGAGAACGCGAAGCGCCCCATAATTGGAGATGTAACTATACATAAAGGTGACTCGCGAAGCTTGAGTCATATTGAAAATATCGCTTTTACACATGTTATAACTTCACCACCATATTCCAATCGCATAAGCTACATCCGCGAGCTTAGGCCATACATGTATTGGTTAGGTTTTCTTGAGGAAGCGAAAGATGCTGGAGAACTTGACTGGAAGGCCATAGGGGGCACCTGGGGAACTGCAACCAGCAAACTCAACACATGGTCAGCAGAAGCAAATGGCTTACCCGCACAGGTCTATGAAGTATGCAAAAAGATTGGTAGCACTGACAATAAAAATGCTTTTGTTCTTAGTAAGTATGTTTTGAAGTACTACTATGACATGCACTTGCATTTTGCTTCTCTGAAACGCCTTCTGGCAGATAATGCGAAGCTTGTTTACATTGTTGGTAATTCTACCTTTTACGGCGTCTCGGTCCCAGCAGAAGAGTTCTTAATGAGTTCTCTCAAAACATTGGGATATGATGACGTTAGAGCCAACATAATTAGGAAGCGGAACTGCAAAAAAGAACTTTTTGAATATTGTGTATCGGCCGTGTGGAAAAAAACTGAAGAAAACCCATTCCGGCCTATGCGGCAGGAGGAATCCATGACTGAACAACTCACACTCAAGCTTTAGTTGAATCTGCCGTGCAAGAAGACAAAACGGGGGCAAAAGACAAGAAAAAGTCAGAATGCCACCGCCAAAGAAAGCTTGAAATATGGTAGCTTGTCCGGTTTACAGCCTACAACAGGCGCATGGCGGGTCCGCTTCGCTCCCCCCAAATTTTGCTCCGTTTCACTGAGCAAAACTTCGCCATGTGCCGACTCGTTTTGTGCAATATATAGGTGTTAAGCTTATAAAACTAACACAAAAAACAGACACTCAAAAGGTGATAAAAAAAATGATAGTTCCGACAGAAAAGAATGTAAGATAAGATATGTTGAAATTACCAACGATAACCTTTCAGCCCGGGTAGGATTGAGCCTCGCGGCACGATACATTGATAATATCGGTATTATTTTCATGATAAAGAAGAATTCGGTCATTTACGTAAAAGCAGAAAGGGAGAATCAATCGGAGAATGCGCCCGCACCAATTCATGGTTTTTTGTATAGGTGGAACCAGGCATTCGGTTGCACGGTTCGATGAACTCAAAAAAGACCCGGAACATTGAACTTTGAGCTGCTGAGGACACTATCTACTGAATTTTTTATCATTTCCGGACAGTCATAAAAATGCCTAAATTCGTTTACAAACTACCAGGCATCGTTGTGAAATGTTCTAATAAACAAACCAATAATCTTTGATTTTAGCTACTCCTTTTCACTATTTGTCGCTGCTCTATATTCCATCTCTCTTATGTCTTCACAGCAAATCTTCTCACCAGTTCTCAAACATATGTAGGTTTCCCTGGATGGTCTCTTATGCACTTTAAAACCAGAGGCACGCAACATAGCCTCTATGGCAGAATGGTTCGGAGCCCACCAGTTTGTAGGATCACCATCAAGTTTGTGCTCAATAAATGCCATTCTTGGCCAACCATTCCTGATCATAACTTCCCGGCTGAACAAATCTATATCTTTAACATTTGGGTAAGTCTCTTTATCGGGTATGGTAAGAGTCTGAAATACCATCATATTGCTTGAAATCCTTGAAATTATATCGAGTGCAAGCATTGGGTAGCGCAGATGATAGAAAACCCCCATAAACCATACTAAATCATACATCTTGTTTTGATGAGCGAGGCTATAAATTTGCATCTGATAAAATCTTATTTTTTCCTCAAGATTAAATTTCCGGACAGCCCATTTAGCCTGCCTTAAGTAATGTTCATCCATGTCAATAGCAGTAACATCAGCACCTCTTAATGCAAGTTCTATTGAATAAAAACCTGCATTGCACCCAATATCGAGAACCTGTAACCCATTTAAATTTTTGGGGATATAAGGCTCAATCTCCTGCCATTTATACATGGGGAAATCTCCAAGGCTGTGTTCAGGTGCAGTCTGCGTTCCGTCTGGTAGATGTAAATTGTGAAACCATGGTCCCAGGTGTTTTATTTCTTCATCCGTTGCTCTCATTTTTTATTGCTCCTGTAGATCAAAAATGTCAGGTGAAATTGATGGTGCGAATAGATGAATTGTAAGTCTCAAGCTCAAGAATACTCACCGATCCGTTTTCAATAATTAAACCATGAGTGTTGCCAATGGGAATTCCACAGTAATAGGCAACAACACTCTTTATCGGATCGCTGTGGGAAATAATAGCTATGACCTCCCCAGAACTTTCCCGGCGCAACTTTTCTACCCCCTCTACCATTCTGCATTGAACAGTGATGATCATCTCTCCGCCAGGGATTTTGCTAAGGGCCCTGAATTTGTTATATCTGTCCCATAATCTGCTGTTACTCAACTCATCAAAACTTTTTCCACTCCACTCTCCATAAGAGATCTCCTGAAAGGAATTATCGAGGATAACGCTTTTACCCTGAGCTGAAGCTATTATTTCAGCAGTTTCCCTTGTTCTCCGGATGGGGGAACTTATAATTTTGTCAAATCTTGTTTCTTTTAATTTCTGTGCAAGTCTGGTAGCCTGCTCCACTCCCCTCTCATTCAAACCAATTTCTGACCTGCCTGCGAGATATTTTCCACCGCAATCACATTCCCCATGCCTGATAAGGTAAAATATGCTCAATCACTCCCCCTTTTACTTTAGCAAAAGCCGGTAATTATACCTGTTGAGTGCTCCCCAGGAGTATTTGTAATTTTCCGCTCCTCTTAAAAAATCGAACAATCGTATTTTGCTATCTATTAAATCTGAAATAATTCTATACAGACACACAGATCCCAGACTCAGATCGGTTAACATTGGGTCAAAGCCCCCTATATAACCAAAGGACTTTTCTCTGTGGCTTAGGATATAATACGCTGCACACAATCTACCATTTAAACTGAAACGGTACAGGTGTAATGCTCCGGATTTAATAAGCTCTCTTGCAGCTAAACGATGAAACTCTCTTACTCGTTTTTCAGAAAATATCCCTGCTTCTTCCTTCATCTCCCAACGAAAACTATGGAGAGAAATAATGTCATCAAGAAAAGAATCAACCGTTTGGTCATTAGCTTTTTCAACTTTAAGTTCTCCGTGTTTCTCCACCTTCTTTATCCCCGTTCGGATATTTCTACGCAGTTTTTTTGATCTAAGCATTGGTATCAGTTCAGATGCCTTCTCCGGGAGTTTTAGTACCGGACAGACATCAATGATGCTTACAAGCCTGCGGGTTGAAAGAGAGTTTGCTTTTGTAAGCAAAAGCGAAGAATCTCTGAGCTGCTGGAAGTCACAAATATCCCATTGTGATCGGATGCTTCTGATATAATCAGCTAAATGAGAGGAAATTACGCCTCTGTCACATTCCTGCTCTATCAGTATATCAGAATAATCACTAATGCCGGAGCCTACTAAGGAGAGGGTTCTTCCATAATTTGAATCATATATAAAAAAAAGGGCAAGTCCCCTTAACTTCCCTTGCACATCTTTAAAAGCTACCCCCCTGAGATTATCGTTTCCAAATACTTTCCACCAGTTTATAATCCACTCAGGTCTTAAAAAAGGGGTGGCATCTGCTAATTTACTGTAAAGATCAAGCCATTGTGAGTGTATTGCATGTAGTTCGGTAACATGAGTAATTTCACAGTTGTAAATCTTCATCTCTACCCGGCCTTCCATCCTTCACCCGAGATCTCTTTTCCACTGTTTAAGATGTGACTGTAAGTGCCAAGATATTTTCGAAGCATTTTGTTCTGAGAAAATCTTTCTGCAGCTCTCAGGAAACATACTGATTTACTGATAAGTGAAACTTTTTCAACCGCTGCGGCCATCTGCTGGCAATCATCTACCAGAAAACCAGTAATTCCGTCTTCTACAATGTCGCAAAGTGCTCCGGATGGATAAGCAATCACAGGAGTACCGCAGGCAAGTGCTTCCATAGCTACAAGTGAACTTGTTTCCTGAGCTCTGCTTGTGATCAGACAACAAAGTGCACGGCTAAGAAGCTTTCTTCTCCGGATAAATGGCAGTGTACCCAAAAACCTGTGGGATGTGTGCAGAAGACGTGGTCCAATCTCTTCTGCAAAATATTTTTCATGCTCCTCGTAAGGAAAAACAGAACCTGCTAAAAATAGAGAAATACCAGCACTTGTCGCTGCATCCATAGCCTCATGAATACTCTTTTCTGGACAAATCCGTCCTAACGCTACAGCGTAATTTCCCCTTGCAGTATAAATCTTTTCAGGATAGGAGATATCGACTCCATTAGGAATACAGAACATATTGCTGCTGAATTTGTTTAAATTTCTGAACTGATGCAGCGATACGCAGTTGAAAAATGTATTTGAACTGTGTCTGGAAAGTATGTCCTGAGGGTACCAGGGTATTGGCAGATGAAGTGTGATTAACTTAATGGTCTTGCCCGAATAGAGATAGTGGTAAAAATCCACTCCGTGATAGTGAATCAGATCGACATTATAGAGATCTATTGCCTCCTCTACTGCAGCCTCAACACGCCTATAAATCCTGCGTCGGCAAATGTCATCTATTTTGCCACCCGGACGAGGTATTTTAACCAAACGACCGGAAACTTCAGATCCCTCACAGCCCACAACTACTGACTTGTATCCGGCGGAAACGAGTGCTTTGTCCAGTTGTAGAACTATTTGCTCTGCCCCGCCTGCAGTGTCTGAACAAACCGGTGCAAAGGGGTAAGCTACATTCAGAACCGTTATACACATTCTCTTTCCTCTATGCCAAACAGGTGCATCGCCTCCTCAGCCTTCGCCCGCCACCTTCTCCCACTCACACCCCAGTCGAGATACTCATAGAAAAGAGTTCCGCTGTGAGGTGGTAAGAGATATCTGTATCGGGGAGTTTCACGGAACTGCTCAGTTGACAGGTCAAATTGATTAAGCATCGCTTTTTGAGATGGGAAACATTCCACCATTCTCCTTTTGGATTTTAACTCTCCCTCCGTGAGCTCAACTGTTGCATACATGTTTGCCTGAGAGCCGAGAAACCTGTTTGTGCACAGTGCACCATGAACTCCGAAATAGGAGGTAAACTCAAAACTCCGAAACATATCACTTCTTAGAAGTTTCTTGGCAGCCCACAATGCGAAGGATGCGGTATCATGATCTGGATGACCGCCCTCATACGGGTGTGTAAACACTACATCGATTTTGTAATCATCTATGAGTCGAGCAATTTTCTTGACCAAAAGAGGCATCTGAAAACAGGATTCCTGATCGACCAAACCCAGTCTGAAACATTTTTTTGGATAACACATGGCCAGGTTAAGTGCTGACTGTGTTTCAGTTTGCCTTAATCTGGAGTACTGTTCCCTGGAGTGACACCCGGCATTGTAGGCATAGCCTATGCTTCTTGGGACACCATCTGTCAGGTAGAGAATGTAGAGATTTTCAAATCTGGATAAAACACTTCCCATGCCCATGATCTCGTCATCGGGGTGAGCGGCGATTATCAAACAGTTTTGCCCAATTTGAACCTTGCTGCAACAAAGTTTTTCAAGAAAGCTATTCATGAAAGCTGCTCCTGAAAATTTTTAACACCACTATTCACACTCAACTCCTCCACAGCATAACTGTTCATTAACTGAATAGCATCGTGATACCCATTCACAGTTCCAACATCCACATACATCGACCCAGCCGCAACCCCCCGGACGGTTTCTCCCGAATCGATAAAGGAGTTTACCAGTGTGCCGATATATTCATCCCTCTTTCCCTTCAGAGCCCAAAGTGCATGAAGGCTCTGCAACTTTGCCCCGGGCAGCTTAAAAGCTCCCCAGATAAGATTTGTGGTGGTTTTAGATTTTTTTACGATAATCTTTTTCACCCGGTTTTGTGCATCCATCAAAACAGCATCATAGTTTTCGGGCCTTTCCACCGGAAAAAGCAAAAATGAAAACTCTCCATCCGGCAAGCTGCGTAAACCATCCGATGGAAACCAAATGGTATCTGGCAAACCTATTACCACCTGATCATCTGGCCGGATCAGGGGGATCGCTCTGAATATCGAATCGCAAAGCCCGCAGGGCTGAGGTTGTATAGTGTAGGAAAAATGGATAGAGTCGGTGCCGTGACCAAAATACCGCATGATGTCTGATTTGCCGGGTGAAATCACAAAACAGATTCTGGTAACACCGGCTTCAGCCATTCTCTCCACAAGATATTCGCACACCGCCCTGGGCCTCAGCCCTCGGTCATGAAGCTGGCTCCCCACAGGCAGAAGCTCTTTTGAAAAGGCCAGTGGCTGTATGCGGTTACCTGAACCTGCAGCAGGAATTATCCCCCACATAAACTCTCCCTTCTGTTATTGCTTACAGTCCCTTCGATGATCTCCTCCAGCTGCTTTGCTCTGTGAGAGGCGGTGTGTTCAGACATCACTCTCTCCCTTGCTCTTTTAGCTATTTTTTGGGATTGGGCACGGTCCATCTGCAAAAAGTTGAGCATATCTTCGGTATCTGAGGCGAGAAGAATCTCTGAGTATGGCTCAAAAAAATGATCAATCCCCTCCCATATGTCACTTATCAATGCAACTCCGCAGGCACCGGCCTCAAACAACCTGGCCGATGGACAGTAGCCACATTGTGCCATATCAGAACGGGTCAGATTAAGTGTGAAGTGAGCGGAATTATAGAAGGTGGAATGCTGCTTTACATCTATATGCTGTTTGAACTCGATATTCCTACCCCAGTTTATATCTGCGGGGTACTGGGCTCCGGCAACCAGGAAACGTCCCCGGGGAAATTGTTGTGAGACTTTTAAAAAAAGCTGCTCAAATCCCCTGTGCCTGTCCTTAGCGTATGTTCCAAGATATGACAAATCTGCTTTGTCGTTTGCCGTAATCTTAACAGGGTGATGGATCTCAGGGTCTACACTGCCATATAGCGTACAGACGTTTTTTGCTCCAAGCACCTCTTTGAGCTGCACAAGAGAACGTCCACCGGTGTAACTCATAACCATATCAAACTCCCCCAGACCCTGGGGCATCAGATATTCGGGCCATCCCCCGCGCTCAATACAGCCCAAAGTCACAGGCGTGTCCATGTCGTAGAAAATCCTGCTGCTCAGATCCATACCAAACATAAGATCGGATGCCATGAGAGAATCTGGACAATAGGAAGTAATTATTGCAGAGTCACAATCCCTGAGATTTTCTTTTGCAAGAGAAACCACCTCTGACCAATGAGAGTAAAGGTGGAGCTCCATCCCAGCCGGTGCCTCATAATCTCTGTGTGATGCATAATAGGGAACATCCCGCTCAAAGAAAACCACATTGTGCCCGCTGTGCACAAGAGCTCTTATTAAACCTCTCCAAAGCGTAGCATGACCATTTCCCCAGCAAGAACTTACCGATAACCCAAAAATCACAACTTTCATCTCTGTCTCCAATTCTCAAGGGCTGATAACCTCCGGATGAACATTAAGGCACCTCAATTCTGCTGAGAATTCAAAAAACCTAAGTACACTCATCGAACCGGAATCTACTCTCAACCTGAAAACAAGATCAATAGGCATGCCACAAATCCAAACTACCAGCAATTTGATAGGAATGACAGGGCTGACAACCAAAAAAGAACCTTCAGACCCGCTACATACCCCCTCAGCAAATTCAACAACCCTTCTCTGAATTGAAATCAATGACTCTTCTCCCCATACCGTATCCTCTGTATTGAGAGATTCAGTTATACTTTTTTCGCAATTCAGGTGACTACTGATTCTCTCAGCAGCCTTCTCATACTCAAATATTGAGGAAGAATACACCCTTTTAACCTTAAACTGCTCAAGCTCGCTCAACAAAGGCAAAGGTCCGCTCTGCCCGGTTTGCGCTTTTGAGAAACCAGACCCATTTCCGCTTTGTTGACACAAAAATATCAGCTCAGTCATTACTTTCCGTCTTGAAAGTTTGGTGTGTTGCCCGATCTTTGCTCACGTATCTCTTTACCACCTCTACCGCAAAATCCCCAAACTCAGCGAGTTGTGTTGGGGGGCTGGTCACAGAGGCTACAATACCCCTCGAAGGAGGCGTGAAACAAAGAGTCAGAGTTGTATCGAAATCCTTAATCTGATCCATAAACTTATCAAACCATAACATGGCATCGGGCCTGTGCCAGTCAGCCCAGCTGATTCCGGTCCTCAGCCTTCTAACCCCCATTTTCCTCAACCACTCTAACGCAAATTCAAGCCTGTGGTCCTCATAATGAAACCACTGACATATTCCCATTTTCGGATTGAAATAGTTCAAAGCAGGCTTAGGCGTGCCATCAGCCCTTATAAGACCCATGTAAAAGTGCCTGTAGTATGAGCTTCCTTCGCTCTCCTTATGCCGGGTTGTAGCACTCCAGGAAGGAGGCAAGTCAAGCAGACTGTACCAGTAAATCCTCTCAACCCTGTTTATGAGAAGCTGTTCTGTGCGATTAAGACCAAAAAGCTGCACATCCTCAGCACCAAAACTGGATGCCCCGACTTCTGTTACCCACACAGGCAGATCACACACCTGCTCAATCTCATCGATTTTCTGCGGCCACTCATCAATCTGCCAATGATTCCAGTCCAAAGGAAATCCATGAACAGCAACCGCATCGAGCCTATCGAACAAACCATAACTCTTCAACAGATTGATAAAATTTGTATCAATCGGAGAAATACCCCCCAGAACGAGTGGCAGTGATGGTGCAGTTCTCTTTATTGCCTCTGCGGCCAAAGAGGTCATATCGGAGAAGTGTTTCCAGTCCGGATCGAGAGTGAAATCCCAATGAGAAAGATTATTGGGCTCGTTCCATAACTTAATTGCCTCAATCATATGGTATATTTCTCCTCAAACATTCCTTGATACATAGTTTCTGTTACGATACTTTTTTCTTTTAACCTGCAATGCTTCTTGCATGTAAAACAAAAGCTCCTCAGCACGGTGAAAAGCGGTGTGTTTCTCCAAAACCCTGTTTCGTGCCCTTTGCCCCATATTGCTGCTATCCTGCGTTGAAACTTGTGATATAATTTCTACTGTCTGCTCCCAGGAACGACTAATTAGTATCTCACTTTCCAATTCAAAAAACTGATCCAACCCGTCCCAGTAATCACTAATGACAGGAACCCCACATGCAGCCGCCTCAAAAAGCCGAACACTTGGAGCGTAACCTGCGGATATCATATCCGCACGTGTTAAATTCAACGTAAAGCGTTGCGAAGAATAGAAATGGGGGTGATCCCCCGGGGCGATATGCTCAATTCTTTGGATATTTTGAGGCCATTCGATTTTTGCAGGATATTGCGGGCCCGCAACCACAAATTTTCTCTCAGAACACCTTTTCGCAGCTTCGATCATCAGCAGTTCAAGAGACTCCTGTCTATCGGGGCTGAATGTACCCATATAACCCAGGTCATAGGTTTTATCCACATCGAGAGGCTGATACTGCTCGGAGTCAACAGAACAATACAAAGCACGTGCTACCGGTGCACCATATACCCCCTCCAGTAAATCAAGTGTGGGACCTCCGGCAAAAGAGAGGTAGAGATCATACCCACTGACCAGCTCAGGAGTAATGTAGTCATTTTCTCTTCGCGATAATTTACTCAGTGTAACAGGTGTGTCAATATCGTAAAAAGCACAAATACCCCGGGATTGGTGCTGAACCCATTCCCCTACCGCGATTCCATCAGGTACAAAAGAGCCCACAACGACAAGCTCTGCATCCTGGACAATTCTTGAAAATCTATTCTTTAAATCCTGAACCGAGCCATATAATTCTACCTTGCCATAGGGCAGCTCAGGCATATCACGGTGCAAAGCATACCAGGGCATATCCCTTTCCAAAAACAAAACACTGTACCCTTTTTTATCCAACTCCCTTATAAGCCCCCTGTAAGTGGTGGCATGCCCGTTGCCCCATGAAGAGGTGACAGTCAGACCAATAAAGACCAAATCGTATGAATCTGTGCGGGTCATTTTGCCACCTCCCTGTTTTCAAAGGAGCAGTATTGTTTAAGTATTCCGTCAACCTCCCTGGCTCTATGGGCATAGGTGTGATGACTGAGGATTTTTTTCCTTGCATTCTCTCCTATTTCTTTTGATATCCCAACATCCAAACTGTCCAGAATCGCAGCGACCTCCTCCCCATCGGATGCGGTAAAACACTCCTTCCCTGGCTGGAGAAAGTGATCTATTCCATCCCAGAGATCTGTTATAATGCAAGCCCCCGCCCCCGCGGCTTCAAAAATTCTGGTAGGGGGAGAGAAACCATACTCCGCCATACTCTGACGATTTATGTTTAAAACGGCAAGTGTTGAACAGTTGAAGGCATTGTGTTCGTGAGTGTAAACATGACCTAACCTTTTCACATTTTCTAAATGTGACATATAAGTATCCCAGCCATTGCCCCCCAAAAGAAACTTTTTTTGAGGTAGAAGAGATGCAGATCTGAAGAAAAACTCTTTTACTCTCTTTTCTCTGTCAGGCATTCTGTTTCCAAGAAAACCCAAATCACCCGTCAAATCAGCCTCAGGCAAAACAGGATAGTGAGTTGAAGGGTCAAGGGCATTATAAATGGGGAAACATTTTTTGGCCCCGAAGTTAAGGTAGGAGTTTTTTACCCTCTCTCCTCCTCCATAGGTGAAAATCATATCGTACTCAGGAATAAGTCCGATAAACGGATCCTCATCATTGTCCTGCAATCTCTGAAGAGTTGCAGGTGCATCCACATCCCAGAAAGCCACAGTCTTACCACTTGATTTGAAACTTAAAACAGCTTCCTCCAAAGCTTCATCAAAACAACCGACCCCACTAGTCTTAATCACCATATCAGCATCCTGGGCCATTTTAAGGGCTTCTTTCAACCCCTCATATTCAGCTTTGTACACTACGCTTCGTGCATACAAGGGCTCATCGATATCTCTGTGCTTTTGCCTGTTGTAAGCGTCAGGTTCATAAAAGGTAACACTGTAACCCAATTCAAACAGAGCTTTCAGAAGACCTCTATAGTATGTTGCCGCCCCATTCCAATAGGCAGATACAAGACTGGAACCGAAAAAAGCTACATTCATACCACCACTCACAAGCTCCCCCTTTAAGTTTTTTGTTCAGCAATTGTCTCTTGAACAGATCCAATCCCTATTTCTTTACAAATATTCATAAGTTCATCAACTCTATGAGCACAGGTGTGACGATTCAATATTGTCTCAAGTCCCTTACGTGCCATTTCCCCTGCCATAGATTCATTTTCAAGCAAAGTCTCAATTGCTTCGGTCATCTGTTTTTCATTTTCAGCAACCAGATAATCCTCCCCCTTGGTAAAAAGTCCCTCACAATCGTTCCAAGGGGCTGAAATCAGAGGTATTCCACAGGCAAGAGCCTCAAAAACCCTTATTGTTGGAATACCGGGCAGAGCTTCAACGTAGGGGCGACGAGGTATATGTACCGTTACTTTGAAGCGTGAAAATATTTCAGGCACTTTGTAGTTGGGGGCCCATCCGGCATACCCAATCCCATGGTTTTTCAGTAACTTAAGAGACTTCTCATGATACCTTACTCCATATACACAGCAGTTCAGGTTTAATTTATTTACAGGATTCACCAAAAACTGCACTAATTCAGAACTGCGCTCCCCGTCTCCCCAATTACCAACCCACACTAAATCCCCTTGCTTTGGAAAAGCTTCAAATGGCTTGAACATGGTTACATCCGCTGCCTCGTGCCATGTCCATGCCTGTTTTGCCCAACCATATTCAATGTAAAGTTTTCTTATTATCTCACCAAAAGCCAAAACCCCATCATAATTTGATAAATCATACTCTTTCATTGCCTCCGGGTCTGTAACCGAACGGTGATGAGTATCGTGAAAAAGGATCCTGCAATCGGTATGCTTTCTTCTGAATATTCCGATTTTTCTAACCAGTTCCGGTTCAGACCACTCATGCACTATTACCAGATCAACTCCCTCAAGCTCACTTCCAATATCAAACTCCGCAAGATTATAGCGGATACTTCTTAACTGGGGGTAAACCTCCTGATAATCTTCTATTACCTCTTCTCCATAATCTTCGACTAAGTTTACCAGACTCCAGGCATCAGCCGGTTCATAAAGAGAGACCTCATTACCTCTCGACACGAGCTCAGAAGCGATTCCACGCAAAAAATGAGCATTCCCATGATTCCAATCCGATATAAAAGAATGAGCAAAAATTGCTATGCGCACAATACCCCCTCTCGTCCCCTGTTCAGTTCACGTTTTTTCTCTGCAATGAGCTCTCTGTAAAGGTGAAGATAAGATGATGCCATTTTGGACACTGTATATTCTAACCCCTTTTGTCTAGCCCGCTCAGAATACTCTCTTCTTAACCAGGGTTTATGTATAAGTTCAAGAAGAGTGTCTAAAAGTGCATCATCGTCTTCAGGATTAACATACACTGCACCGTTACCCCAGATCTCCCTTAAGCTGGGAATATCTCCCAAAACCAGTGCACAGCCACATAGCGCAGCTTCCAGTACAGAGAGACCAAAGGGTTCATATTTAGCGGGAAGAGTATAAATGGAAGCTGATCCCATCCAGTTTGCAAGCTCAAAGCTGCTGCATTTGCCAAGCCAATGTACCTGAGGTTGTCCGTTTGTAGTCAGGCTCTCACCCGCAGCAACAACCTGCCAGGGTAATCTGTGGGCTACGGATGCAATCAGTTTGATATTCTTACCCTCATCCCAAAGCCTCCCAGCGGTGAGAACGTAAGGATCTTTAACGAGGGGAATAAACTGATGACGACTTCTGCCATTGTTTATAACCAGCCCACGTGTAGAAACTGAATAGTTTTCGTAAATGGAACTTAGCATATGTATTGTTGGAGCCACAATACAATCTGCCCCCTCCAACCCATCTTTGACTCTCTTTTTGTACTCTCCCCAATCCTCTTTACTGGGAAGCTCCCTTTTTACATTTCTAAACCAGGAGTAAACACACGAATGGGCCCCCATGACCACAGGACAGGGCCAGTCGACAGCTCCAAAGGCATATTGGTTAAGATGAACCAAGTCCGGGCAGACAATCTCTGCAATAGAGGAAATCCACTCCGCCGCAAGATCTATCTCCTCCCATGGATCCCTCATCCACTCTAATTTGTATCTCCCTTCAAATAATTCGACATTCTTTAAACCATGCAGATCCATTCTTTGAGACCTGTCAAGATTTTTACCCATGGTAACCAGTGCAACCTCAAGCCCGTATCTGCTGAATGCAGAAACAAGCTCAACAGCATAGGACCACACTCCCCCTACCGTATCTGCGGTCATAAGAAGCCTGTTCACTTACTTCCCTCCCTACACACTTGACACCCCTATTCACCATCCTGGCTGACAATTTTAAAAAACCGGTTACTATCGGCTGACAACTCGCCATCGCTATATATGAAAGCAAGATTGGCCTGATCGAACTTTTCGAAAAACTTATCCCAAGTAATTGACTCGAGGTTTTCACCGCTTTCTTCATCAGGAAAAAAAATTCTTATAACCCCGGCTTCCTCATGGGTCGTACAACTATCCTTCACCACCGCAGGTCTGCCACCATGCTTCTCCACCCACCGACGGATCACCCTGTGATCCGTTGTCATCTTTGAGCCATCCCAATGCATTATAAGGCTCCTTTCATTAAATCGCCCCTACAAGCAGATTGTGCACTACTTATCTGCCATAAATTTTATCAATAACTTCTGAAACCCTTAAATACTGATCACTTTTTGTATCGAAGCCCTGACCGGCTGACAACCTCTCAGCCCAATCCATTATAGCCCCCGGACCCCAATTATCAGGAGGCTCACATAATACCTGAGTTGAAGTTTGGCTATACCGTTCCAGACGAAAATCATAAAATGAACCATTTACATTTTTTATGGATAGGGCTCCTTCAGTACCATAAAGAGTTATCTCTATGAGCGCATTCTTTCCCGCATGTAATCCCCAGGAACAGGTAAACCGGGCCACAGTACCGCTCTCAAGTTCAATTGAGAAATTGGCATAATCCTCTATTTTCAGAGACTGAGGTGGTAAATTCTCTCCCTTACAGAAAAGTGTGCTGCTTACACTGTGTACCTTTGGAAATTTCAACAGCCACAATATCAGGTCAATCAAATGTACCCCCAGATCCATCACACAACCACCACCTGATAGCTTTTTATCATAAAACCAGGCTTTATCAGGACCATATGCGTTATGAAATACACAATCTGCTGAATAGATTTCTCCAAGCTCACCCGATTCGACAATTTCCCTGACTATCTGAACGGATTTAAGAAACCGGTAGGAAAAATCCACTCCAAGCAGTTTGTTGTTTCTCTTTGAAGTCTCAATGACCTGTTTGCACTCCAGTGCTGTTCGGGCCAATGGTTTCTGGCAAAAAACAGCACACCCCGATTCCATTGCATATATAGATTGTTCTGCATGCATCGCACTTGGAGTGGCAATGACCACACCGTCGATATTATGAGGAACGATCTGCTCAAGTGAAGAGCAGATCTGTGCATCTTTAATAATGTCGCAAACCATACTTTCATCGCAGTCCACCAAATAAGCAGCCTTAGCCACTCCACTCTCCAGAAGGGCCTCCATTCTGTTACGACCAATCCATCCGAGCCCAACAAATGCAAGGTTCAGCTTCTCTACCGCAACACTGTTTATCTCTTTCATATTAGCACCACCGCTTTTATAAAACCTTCAGGACACTGTCTCATCTTCTCAAAAGCCTGGTTAAGAGAAGACATGGAATAGAAATGTGTAAGCAGAGGAGTCAGATCTATCGAGCCGTTAGCCACAAGTTCAACCGCTTTAGCTATCCCTTTTATATAAACCGAATTGTCCCTTTCGTGAGCATTTATTACATCGATCCCTTTCCAGTTCCAATTCTGCATATTTACAGAGCGTAAACCATCCTGATGATAACCCGCAATGACAAGTCTGCCTCTGGTGGCAATAATCTCTGAAGCAAGATCCAGATACATCTGGTTTCCTGTGGCTTCAATAACCCTGCTACACCCTCTTCCATCAGTTAGTTTGTTAATCTGATCGATAACATTCCAGTAATCCTCCATTTTTACCGCCTCATCTACTCCATATTGCCTGGCAATCTTCAATGAAGAATTTCGCCTCGATACTGCAATTACCCTCGCTCCCTTCAAATGGCACAGCCTCGCAACCAACACTCCCATAAAACCAGTTCCAACCACCGCGACTGTATCATTAACACCAACATCAGCTCTTTCAACCACATTGACAGCACATCCTAAAGGTTCTCCGGGAAAGGGCTGCCCGTCAAGTTCAGATGGAAGAGCAACGATGTTGTCTTTATGAACTATATCAAAAGCAGAAAATGCATGTGAAGAGAGAAAAGTAACCCTATCACCGAGGGCAAATTTATCTGCTCCTTTACCACATTTCTCTACTGTCCCCCACCCTTCATGCCCCGGGGAACCAGGTTCCATGGGATATGTAAACCACTCTCTGCCCTCCCAAAGGGGAAGATTGGAATTACACACACCACACCCTTCAACCCGCACCAAGACTTCATTTTCTCCTGGAGTACCAACTCTCACCTGCTCAACACTGAAATTACCCGGCGCAGAACAAACTGCAGCATCCCCAAATTCAGGTACGTTTTGTTCCCCGTTGTGAGAAATAACCTTTTCTGCTTTCTGCATCATTAAAATCTCTCCTTTTCTGCAAACGTAATATTTTTCTCAAACCTGTTCTCTTCCAACCACCTGCAGAGTATCCTAAGCCCTTCGTGACTGCTTATGAGTGGCACCCATCCTGTAGCTGATGTGAATTTTGATGTATCACTGACATAATATTTCTGATCACCGCACCGGAATGGCTCAAAACAAACCTGTGTATCATAACCGGTTACCTGATTCAGCATATAAATGAGCTCAAGAAGACTCACTGTGTTAGAGCTTCCACCACCTATATTGAATGCACAGCCCCGTAAACTTGTTTTTTTGTTCAGCGCAAGCAGGAAAGCATCCAGAAGATCATCAATGTAAAGAATGTCTCTTACCTGACACCCATCCCCGTAAAGAGTGATTGGTTTCTTTTCAAGAGCTGATATGGCAAAATGAGCAACCCACCCCTGATCTTCAGTACCAAATTGGTGAGGCCCGTAGATGCAGCTCATCCTGAATACAACAGCGGGTATACCAAAGGTGCGCGAGTAATCCAGCACATACTGGTCTGCACTTCCCTTTGAGCATCCGTAGGGGGTGTGAAAGTCAAGATTTCGTTTCTCACTTATTCCGTCACTGTATGCAGAGTGGCTTGGTTCATATCTTTTTCCTATTTTTCTGAGTTTAATATCTCCAAGCTGCCCGTAAACTTTGTTGGTTGAAGTGTAGAGCAGAAATGGGGGCGTTTTAAAAGACCTCAGGATCTCAAGGAGGTTAATTGTGCCCTGAAGGTTAACAGAATAATCCTCTGAGGGAAAATTCAGACTAGTGGTAACTGCAACCTGTGCAGCTAAATGGAAAACTGCTGCCGCGCCCTCAAGAGAAGAGCAAAGCGCTTTTGTGTCACGCATATCTGCAACACTTACCTTTAAGCGCTTTTTATAGGTGTGCTGCAAATATTCCAGGTTTGTTTCTGAACCAGCTCTTGAGAGATTGTCATAAACCACCACCTCATGCCCCATCTCCAAGAGCCGCGAGCAGAGATTAGTTCCTATAAAACCCGCTCCACCTGTAACGACAATCGGGCCATTCAGATTTTGACATTCTGTTTTTATCATATGGCCAAACCCCGCTTTACCAACTCTGCATTTGCACACTCAATGTTATCACAAGCTATCTGTCCCTCAAGCCACCTGGCCATCTCTGAGAGTCCGTCACTGAATTTAACCTGGGGCTTGTAGCCGATAATTTCAGAAGCAAGGGATATATCTGAAAAACAGTGCCTTATATCACCTACCCGGAACTTTTTACTGATGATCGGGGTGAGGTGCTCTTTGCCTAACACCTCAGAGATTTTCTGTGCCACCTCAAGCACTGAGCAACATTCACCACTTCCCACATTCAGAACCATGTTGTCGGGAATTGGTTTCTCGAGTGCAAGACGACAAGCTCTGCTGACATCCTTTACACTCACAAAGTCTCTCTTCTGATACCCATCCTCAAAAACGAAGGGCTGCTTATCATTGAGAAGACGAGACGCAAAAATGGCAAGAACTCCGGTGTAGGGATTGTTGAGTGACTGACGGGTGCCATATACATTGAAAAAACGAAGGGCTGCAGTTTTAATTCCATACGCTTTACCAATCATCAGACTCATTCTCTCCTGATTGTATTTGGAGAGAGCATAGATAGAACTGAGTGCGGGGCGTTTGCTTTCCGGTGTCGGAACCGGACTAAGAAGCCCTCCATTACCATCCCCAAGTTCCCATTTTCCATTTTTCATATCCGCAGAATTTCTTTCCACAGATTCCCTACATTTCCCATCGGAGGAAATGTACAATCCCTCACCATAAATACTCATGCTCGATGCGACCAGGAGTTTCTCCACGTTGGTGCCTATGAGGTTTTCAAGTAGAACTGCAGTACCCTGATTGTTGATTTCGGTATATCTGCTTATCTGATACATGCTCTGCCCGACTCCAACCGCTGCGGCAAAATGGTACACCGCATCGACCCCTTTGAGAGCCCTTCTAACCATATTGCTATCTCTCACATCACCCAGTATAAATTCCACATTCTTATTCAAATAGGAAGGGATCTCTTTACTGCCACCATGTACCTGATCATTTAGGTTATCGAGAACGGTTACCTTATAGCCATTTTCAACAAGTTCATCGGCAAGGTGTGATCCTATGAAACCGGCCCCACCGGTTATAAGTATCTTCTTACTCATATCAAATCTGTACTCCTGTGGTTAACTGTTTTAAGACCCCGTTCCTAAAGTGAGATTTTTTGCTTCTACAAAGCTGCAACCTGGATCATAAGAATCAATTACCATGCCACTCATTTTGAAAAAATCCACAGCCCAGTTTTGCCTTTATACATTATTTTATACCCTATTCAAACCCGCCTTAAAACCAATCCAGCACCTCTTAGCTTCAGTTTTTCCCAAATTGAGAACAACACCTCCACCCTAAGGGCATAGGTCTTGCTTTCAAAAACAGAAACGATTAATACAATTTGAAAAAGGAGTTTTTTAGCTATGAAACTCAAAACTCTTCAGGACCTTCTCTTATACCAACTCAAAGATCTCTACAGCTCAGAACAGCAAATCTGGCAGGCTCTTCATCTTATGGCAGAAACCGCCTACTCAACAGATTTAAGGCAGGCCTTTTTAACACACATTAAAAGAACAGGCAACCAAATCTCAAGATTGGAAAAGGTGTTTTTAAATCTCAATCTCGATCATAACGGAGAGTGGTGCGAAGGGATGGAAGGTTTAATAAACGAATGCAGAACAATTATCAGAACCGAAGGAGAACCTGAATTAAAAGACACTGCTCTTATAACTGCAGCTCAAAAAGTAGATCACTACGAAATTACATGCTATACCGCAGCCCTCACCTATGCAAGAGAGCTGGGGTTTGATGCGGAAGCGGACCTGCTTCAGGAATCACTAGATGAGGAAAACAATATTAAAAAAGAGTTGACAAATTTGGCTAAAGGTGGTTTCTTTTCTTCGGAAACAAAATGATCCCCTACTCCAAAAACAACTTTTTACGGGTTACCACAAATTCAGAAAAGCCACGATCCGGGGCCAAAAAAGACAACAACTCCGAAGGCTTACAGGTGGCAGACGGAGCTAAACCCAAGTACCCCAGCCAACCAACTCTGCCATTTTCTTCAACCACCCGTAACCCTTTTATCAGGGGCCTTATATCCTTGACTTTTACCTTTCCCTTCTTTTCATGGCGGACTATAAGCTCCTTTGAATCCATAACATTAGTAACAGAACACTCAATATCATCAATCGTGTTAGACTGAGAGGGGAAAAATGTGTACTCAGCAGCACACACAGATGAATTCAGGGATGATGGCTTAATGGCCTGAGTCTGATATGTAATTATCTGGAGATCATCGGGCAGAAAATGATTCACTTCAAGAAGATCACTTTTCAGGTCAGAAGAAATCTCAATGTCAAAAATTTCAGATTCACCAGTTACACCAAATGGCAGTGGTGGTCCGAATGAAACCCTGGGGTGAGGATTAAATCCCTGGGAATATACCAAGGGAACAGAAGCTGCTATCAGTGCTCTGTGGAAAATTTCCACCATATCCAAATGACCAAGATAGCGTACCCCATCACCTTTACGATATATAGCTCTTACAAAACGGCTTGCTCTAACCCTATTGGGAGACCTTTTAATCAGAGGTGAAGCAAGCCCAATCTGCTCCTCTGTATTTGCAAACAACGGGCGGATTTCAGGGCTGCACACACCGCAATTGAAACATTTACCGTTTCTGCAATCAGGAGTGACTTCCTCGAGAAGTGAGCGCTGTCTCTCTTTCAATAAAAAACTTTTCCCAATACCGGTTGAAATAGCCTGCCAGGGAAGCGGTTGTTGGATATCGATCTGAGATAAATATCGTTTCAGGTCTATATTTTCAATTTCTGCAGCCTTAAACCATCTGTCCATGTCTAACATCTCATCCCAGCCGTCGAAACGCGCCCCGTTACTCCAGCCCCTGAAAACAAGATCCCCAACCCGACGATCTCCCCTGGCCATTACAGTTTCAAGAAGCGTAATTAGCGGCTCTCTGTAAGACACCCTTACATTTTTTTGGCCACGAAGGGAATGTTTAATAAAACGCCCCTTATTTTGCAGTTCTTTGACATCCTCCATCGCTTCCCACTGAAAAGGGGTATTGGCTTTAGGTGAGAATGGCGAAAGAGCGACATTCAGAGTTTTGCGCTTTGAATAACCCCGCATCAGGTGGGAAATCTTTCTGATCATCTCGACGATGGCATCTATATCACTCTGGGTTTCGGTTGGAAGCCCCAGCATGAAATAGAGTTTTAACGTCTGTACGTTGCGTTCAAGAAGAAAGTTAACAGTTCTGAAAATGTCTTCATCAGAAAAGTCCTTGTTTATTACCCGCCTCAACCTCGGAGACGCAGCTTCAGGTGCAATGGTAAAAGATGAAAATGAGGAGATTTGGTTCAATTTACTTATCTGCGACTCCTCGAGTGCGTCTAAACGGGTAGAGGGAAGAGAAACGTTTAGCTGAGCAGAGTCCTTAAGTGTATGCACAGCTCCCAGAAGTGGAGTGAAACAGGAGTAGTCTGCAGTGGAGAGACTCAAAAGTCCCACATCACGCCACCCCGTCGAAGCTACCCCATCAGAGACTTGAGAGTAAATATCCTCACAACTCCGTTCCCTGACAGGACGATAATACATCCCGGCAGAACAGAACCTGCACCCTCTTGTACACCCCCGCATAACTTCAACCGCCAATCTGTGATGAACTACATTTATAAGCGGAACAACAGGTTTTTGAGGATAGTTTTTTGCTTCAAGTTCTGGTACTTTTACAGGGTTAACAGTGTTTTTATTGTTTGTATCAGGGATGGTAAAACCATTTACGATTGAAGTCTTATAATTCCCCGGCACATATACTCCACTTAGTTCAGCTGCTTTTTTGATGATCTCATCTCTTGAGGCACCCTGCTGTTTAAGCCTCTCCAGCATGGAGCAGAACTCTACAACAGCATTTTCACCATCACCGATAACAAAAGCATCAATAAAAGGACTAAGTGGTTCGGGATTCCCTACACAGGGGCCACCAGCGATAATCAGCGGATCTCCCCCCCCCCTTTGCTTACTGTAAACAGCAAGACCGGCAAGATCAATCATGTTGAGGATATTGGTAAATTGCAGTTCATACTGCACTGAAAAACCCAACCAATCCGCTTCATTCAGAGGGGAATAGTATTCAAGTGAGTATAAAGGGATATCTTCTTTTCTCAGAATTTCTTCAGCGTCCTGCCATGGTGCGAATGCACGGGATAGCGCCCAGTCAGGATTGGAGTTAACAATGTGATAAAGAATCTGAAGCCCATGATGGGACATACCTATCTCATAGAGATCGGGAAAACAGATAACTCCATGGAGCTTAATTTGTGAAAGATCTTTTTTTTGTGAATTGAGCTCATTACCGGAATAACGAAGGGGTTTTTCAACGAATGGTAAAAATCTGTTTTCAATAACGGTTTTTAACTTATGCATGATCTTTTTTTCGGGAAGGAGCAAAACAAAATTTTGCGGGTTAACGCCCCTTTTCAAGCCTTTCAGCCAGAAAAAGCGGCAAATGACACTCTCGAATCTTCTTTTGGGTTATCTTGTAATTGTACTTGACTCTCATAATAGATAGTTTTGTAGTTTCTGTATCGTATAAAACGTAGCTGCTTCTGCGATCAAAATCCCTTGGCTGCCCTACACTGCCGACATTGACCAGATAAGCTCTGCAATCTTTTACCCATGTGGAGTGATCGGAACTCAAGACGATACGATCCTCTTTTTTAACCATAATTGATGGCCAATGAGTGTGACCAATAAAATTGAGGTGATACATAAGGCTGTTAAACGCTTCAAATACCGCTTCCTCGCTGTCGGGGAAAACGTAGGACCAGTCACGGGGATTGGATGGAGAGGAATGTGTGAAAAACATCCCGTTCTCTTCAACGGTTAAGGGCAGTGAAGCGAGAAAATTTTTGTCTTTGTCTGAAATATGACGCTTGGTCCATTCCATTGCCGCAAACGCATAAAAAGAGAAATTATTTGTATGAATTTTTTCGATTGCAGCATAATCATGGTTCCCGGCTACACATATATCCACATGCTTCCTCACCAGTTCAATACACTTCTGGGGATTAGGATAATATCCCACAATATCCCCAAGGCAAACTATTCTATTTACAGAACGCTTTTTGATATCTGAAATAACCGCCTGCAATGCTTGTGCGTTACCATGGATGTCGGAGATTATAGCGTATCTCAAAACAAAAAACCTCTGGGCATTCAGTAAATAAACAGGGCAAAATGAGACATTTTCCTTGTATTGAATTATTAAGAGAAATAATAAATTATATTATCTATAGGTATTTATTGCAAATTAAATGAAAATAAAACTCAAACTTTTGCAAAATAACCAATCTATATGACTAAAAAGAGCTGATCACAAAACCAGAAGACCAAAATGCACGATACTAATCAAAACAAAGACAGCTACATGGCCAAAGTTTCAGAGTTAAAGAAAAGACTGCTCCCTGCCACTTCTGTACTTATCCTTACCCATGATTATCCCGACCCAGACTGCATTGCCTCAGCATATGGAATGTCATATCTGCTCTCATTCTGGGGGGTCAAATCTTCGGTTATCTCTTTTGGTGGTTTTGTGGGAAGAGCTGAGAACAGAGCGATGATCCGCTACCTGAATATCCCCACGGTTCCTTTTGTGCTTACTGAGGTGAGCGATTTTGACCGGATAATTCTCGTGGACTGCTATCCGGGAAAAGGAAATGTGTCACTTCCGGCAGAAGCTAAGGTAGATGCAGTAATTGATCATCACCCCAATGAGCCTGGATGTAAGGTTCCTTTTTTCTGTGATATTCGAAGCGATATTGGTGCTACCTCAACCATTATAACCAGGTATCTTCAGGAGCAAAACTGCCCGATTTTACCCAACATGGCAACGGCGCTCTTTTACGGCATAAAAACCGATACCGGAGATATGAGCAGGGAAATAAGCAAAGATGACCATGAATGCTACAAACTTCTCTTCGACAAAATGAACCATCAGATTTTTTCTAAAATTGAAAACCCCGACAGAGGATTGGAATTTTTCAAAATACTCCACCAGGCCACCGAATCTGCAGTTTATTATGACACCTTGGGCTATACCCACTTAGGCAACGTTAGCTCTCCTGATTATATCGCAGAAATGGCTGATCTTTTCCACAGTCTGGAAAAACTGGAATGGATGATCTGCTCAGGAATCTTTAAAAACCAGATATTCTTCTCTATCCGTTCCAAAAAAGAAAACAGAGCAGGAAAAAATGCAGAGCTGCTTGCAAAAACTTTCAACGGAAGTGGCGGCGGTCACTCAAGAGTAGCGGCGGGGAGAATCCCTCTCAGGGGCGACGATAAAGCTAAAGCTCTGGAGATTTTCGTAGATACAATCGAAAAAATATTTGAAATTCAGCATGCAGACAGAAAAACTCTTTTGTAAACAATGTGATAGGAGATAAATTATGTGGGAATACACTGAAAAAGTTCGTGATCACTACCTTAACCCAAGGAATTCCGGTGAAATAAAAAATCCCGACGGTCTCGGTGAGATCGGCAACATTACCTGCGGTGATGCACTTCGTCTTACATTCAAACTTGACAAAGATGGTAAAGTTGAGGACATGAAATTCAAAACATTTGGTTGTGGAAGTGCAATAGCATCAGCCAGTGTTCTTACCGAATTGTGCATTGGCAAAACAATCGAAGAGATCAAAAAGATCAGCAATAACGATATCGCTGAGGCTCTGGGGGGGCTGCCCAGAGAAAAAATGCATTGCAGTGTGATGGGAGAGGAAGCACTTGAAGCGGCCATAAAGTACTATGAAAATGGCGGTGTTACGGCTGCTCCTGTTGAAAAAGAGGGCACGGTTGTTTGCACCTGTTTTAATATCACAGATCTGGAAATACAGAAAGCTGTCCGGGACAATAATCTCACCACAATAGAAGACGTTACTAACTTCACCAAAGCTGGTGGAGCATGCGGGAACTGTAAGGATGATATTCAGAAAATCATTGACAGTATGACCGGAAAAGCAGCTTCTTCAAAAACTAAACAGAAACCCGCTCGTCTTACCACGCTCCAAAAAATAGATATGATTCGCACAGTTCTTGAAAATGATGTTAAGCCGGTTCTTCAACAGGACGGGGGTGACTGTGAACTTATCGACGTTGACGGCAACGATGTGTACATACGTTTCAAAGGTCAGTGCTCAGGCTGTGCATTCTCATCAATGACCCTTATATCTGTTGTGGAGAAAAATCTTAAACAAAAAGTTTCTGATCAGCTCAGTATAAAAGTTGAAGAGTAATTTTATCTGGAAAAATTGATCTCTATTACTATTTCAAATATCACAAGGTTCATACAATGCTCACAAAACAAGATGCCCTCGATTATCATGAAAAAAACAGAGCAGGGAAAATTGAAGTAATTTCAAGTAAACCCTGCAGCACTCAGCAGGATCTCTCACTAGCCTATACCCCGGGAGTTGCCGAACCATGCAGAGCAATTCAACAAAACCCTGATAATGCTTACAGATACACTGCAAGAGGCAATCTGGTTGCGGTTGTGACAAACGGAACCGCAGTGCTTGGACTTGGTGATATCGGTCCGCTTGCAGGCAAACCGGTTATGGAAGGTAAAGGTATTCTTTTCAAAAGGTTTGCAGACATTGATGTATTTGACATAGAGCTTGATGTCAGTGATCCTGATGAATTTATCAGAATTGTCAAAAGCATGGAACCCACATTTGGAGGTATCAATCTTGAAGATATCAAGGCACCCGAATGTTTCTATATCGAAGAAAAACTAAAAGAGAGCATGAACATTCCCGTTTTTCATGATGATCAGCATGGGACTGCCATAATTTCAGGAGCAGCACTGATAAATGGTGCACTGCTGCAAAATAAAAAACTCTCTGAAATGAAAGTTGTATTTTCGGGTGCCGGAGCTGCTGCGATCTCCTGCGCTTTACTTTATGTAAGACTGGGTGTTAAGCTGGAAAATATCCTTCTTGTGGACAGTAAAGGTGTAATATACAAAGGTCGCACAGAAGGGATGAATAAATACAAGGAACCTTTTGCCGCAGATACAAATAAAAGAACCCTGGCACAGGCGATGGAAGGTGCAGACTGTTTTGCAGGATTGAGTATGGCAGGACTTGTCACACCGGAAATGGTGGAGAGCATGGCAGACAATCCCTTGATTTTTGCCATGGCCAATCCCGATCCGGAGATTGGCTATAACCAGGCCTGCGCAGTAAGAGAAGACCTTATCATGGCAACCGGCAGAAGTGATTTTCCCAATCAGGTTAATAATGTACTGGGTTTTCCCTTTATTTTCAGAGGAGCCCTCGATGTACACTCAAGCTGCATAAATGAAGAGATGAAAGTTGCAGCGACCGAAGCACTGGCTTCACTCGCAAGAAAAGAGGATATACCAGATTCTGTACTCCAGGCCTATGGACTGGAGTCGCTCTCCTTTGGGCCAGAATACATTATTCCAAAACCAATGGATCCAAGAATATTGATTGAAGAGAGCATTGCTGTTGCAAAGGCTGCAATTGACACCGGAGTAGCACGGGTAAAACAATTCGATTTCATCAGGTACAGAAAAGATCTGGAGAAGCTCGCTGATAAGATCAGTACATGAAAATTCCCAATAAGCAGGTGAACATGAGGATCATTGAATACGTATCGGTTGTAAATGCAGTCAGGGATCTGTGCATCAATGCTGCTTCGAGTCTGCCTTCTGATGTTGTTGACAGGATAAACGAGGCTTATGATCAGGAACCATTTCCAAGAGCCCGTTATCTGATCAGCCAGATAATTGAAAACAGTAAACTAAGTGTTTCTTCGGGAATGCCGTTATGCCAGGATACCGGCCTTGCCATTTATTTCATATCACTTGGAGAAGGTATCCGCATTGAGGGTGGGTCATTAACGGATGCAGTAAATGAAGGTACCCGAAGAGGGTATAACGAGGGGTATCTTCGCAAATCAATAGTGAAAGATCCCCTGTTTTCAAGAACAAATACAGGGGATAACACTCCGGCTGTCATTCACATTGATCCCGTTCCAGGAGATTCCCTGACTATCACTCTGCTCCCCAAAGGTGGAGGATGTGAAAACATGAGTTATCTTGGGATGCTTAAACCATCTGATGGCCGGGAAGGGGTGGTGAAATTTGTTACCGATTGCGTAGTTCGTTCAGGAGGAAATCCGTGTCCTCCCGTAGTTGTAGGTATAGGGATAGGAGGAACTGCTGATAAAGCCTGTTATCTTGCAAAGAAATCTCTTCTGCGTGATATTGGAAGTGTACATGAAGACCCGTGTTATGCCGGTCTTGAAACAGAGATACTGGAAAATCTTAATCAAAGCGGCATCGGCCCGTTAGGGTTGGGTGGAAAAATCACCGCACTTGCCGTGCATATTGAACACTTCCCTTGTCATATCGCAAGCCTCCCAGTTGCAGTTAGTCTCAACTGTCACTCAGCACGCAAAGCTTCATTAATTCTGTAAGGTGTATTCTCATGAAAATTAAAGAACTTACTACGCCCCTGGACAAGAAAACAACAGAACTGCTTAAAGCAGGTGATCTTGTCCATTTAAGCGGAACCATACTTACCGCAAGGGACGCTGCTCATAAAAGGCTTCTCTCTCTTCTTGAAGAGGGTAAACCACTGCCGGTAAACCTTGAAGAGGCAGTTATTTACTATGCAGGCCCTACCCCACCCCGCCCCGGATGTATCATCGGCAGTGCGGGACCCACTACCAGTTCACGAATGGATCGCTACACTCCGGCACTGTTGGAAAAAACCGGGTTTTCGGCAATGATTGGCAAAGGAAACAGAAGTCCAGAAGTAACAGAGGCAATAAAAAATCATAATTCCATCTACTTTACAGCCACAGGGGGAGCCGGAGCTTTAATATCCACATGCATACAGTCCTCGGAGATAATCTGTTATGAAGATCTGGGGCCTGAGGCAATTTACAAACTTAAGGTAAAAAATTTTCCTCTGATTGTTGCAATCGACACATTGGGAAATAACCTCTATACAGATGGTCCTGAAGAGTACAGACAAGTTTACCAATAGAAAAATCCCCCGCTGAAGCAGACAACAGGGGATCTTGCCATAGTTTTTTTTTCAGAGTCAACCCTCTAATTCATCCTCTGTCGAGTATGAATGAACTATCTCTCCATAATATATTGTGTGGTAGTCTTTCATAGGATAGAGATGTTTGTATGCTTCAATCAGAGCTGAGGGATCCATTGCAGATTTATACACTATTTTACATTCGAAATGAATACCCGGAATGTTTACAATTGGAGTTTTCACCCTGCTGCCCGGGAAGATCTCAAGGTTGCTCTCTTTAAGTTTATCATGATCTTTACCTGATTCAGATCCGCAGAAATCAAGCTGTGAAGAGACATCAACTGAAGGAGAAGGGACTGACACGGTGAATTCAGATGATTTTTCAATAATTCCAAATGAATGTCTTGATTTTCTAACCAGTATAGTCATAGTGGGGCGTCCCCAGATATAGCCCAGTGAAGCCCAGCCGATTGTCATCACGTTTAAATCATCACCAGCCTGAACTGTAAGGAAAGCACCTTTTTTTATCTGTTTTATTACTCTCTCAGATACAGATTCAAATTCCACATGCTGCATACAGTATCTCCTTCTACATAATAACTATATTCTGCAACTCTTTATTTTGGGAAAATATACATTGTAGCTGAGATTTTTGCTACATATATGTGTTTAGCTCTGAGATTCTGAGATGATAAACATGTCTAAGGACAGCAGTATCAACGGTTAACATGTACGTTCTGTCCTGCTCCATGCTGCAGTTTTTATTCCACCAGCAAAGCGGAAGAACCCAAGGAAGAGAGCGCTGTTCATAGTAAGGAAATAGAACACATGCCTGCAAAGTTTAAGGGGGAAATATTTGTTTATAATACCTGAGAGTATCAGAACCGTTCCTGCGGAAAATATAGTTCTGTAAACAACCGATTCATTCCAAACAACAAGCAGAGAGCATGAGAGGACCGCAAGAATGAAAAAGTGAGGCGAAAACCATCTTGTCACTTTATGTGAGAGATAACAAAACCATGGCCATCCCCTCAGAGGGTTGAGAAAATCCATTAGCCAGAAAAAAGCCTGAAAATTCCCGGCCCCGATTCTTACTCTTCTTGAAAATTCTGCAGCGATTTTTTCTGCAAGATCCTCCTCTGAAACGGCTTCAGTTTCGTAAATGACTCTGTACCCTCGCCTGACCACACTCATTGGAATTAACACATCATCATTTGAATAAGCATTTGCCGGAATTGGTGCAAACAGTTTTTTTCTCAATGCATAAAAGCCGCCAAATGCAGAGATTGTTGAATGTATTTTACCTTCCATAAGTTTCTGTTTTGATTCAAAAAACCTGTACAATGATTCTGCATTCTCTTCTCCAGAGGTGGTTATATGTTCAACATGTCCTGCAACTCCACCCACCTGAGGGTCTGCAAAATTTCTGACTATTGCCCTGAGGCAATCGGCGTGGTGCATAGTATTTGCATCTGTGAAAAGTATTATTTCAGAATCAATTATAGGTGCCAACCGGTTTAGTACACCGGTTTTCCCTCCCCTTTGCGGAGCTCTCCAGAGATGTACTCTGCTGTCGCCGTAATTTTCTACAATCTCTTCGGTTTTATCCGATGAACAGTCAGAACCCACCCAAACTGAAATTTTTTCGGCTGGATAATCAATAGAGAGTATATTGTCTATTTTCCTCTTAATCACATTTTCTTCATTGTAAGCGGGAACCAGAACACCAACTGTTGGCGTAAAATGTTCATCGGTTTTTACCGGTTTAGAAAAAAATCTGCTAAAGATAATTAAAAGAAAAGGGTAAATGGCATAGGAGTATGCTAAAACAAAGATTGAAAACCAAAAAACTATAATAAGTGTCAATTGCATACTCTCTATATGTCTCACTTTTTTATGGAAGGTTTAACCAGGTATTTAGCAAATGTACCAGCAGCTTTCAGTATCCGTTTTGACTCGCCGGGATTGGTTATCATTTGTTTGCATTTGGAGATGATATACTCGGGTCTGAGATAAAATTCTCTGCGGGCACGATCACAAAATCTTACCAGCTCATCATATGTGAGATCTGGATTTGAGAGTACCGAAGAATGTAACCCATCATCAGTGAGCCATTTTCTGAAATCCTTTGATATAAGCCAACCCTTCTCATCATAGTATTCATAGTCACTTGTTCCCGGGTATACCATAATCGGATAGAACTGTGCAGTATCAGGGTTGAGAGTTTTTGCGAATTTTAGGGTTTTCTCCAGTGTCTCGCGTGTCTCTCCCCTGTTGCCAACCATAAAGCAGCCATGAATCAGTATTCCGGCTTTTTTTGCATTTCGCATAAACTCAGAAATTTTTTCAAGTGTGATCGACTTTTTGATATTATCCAATATGGCCTGATCTCCACTTTCAAACCCCACACAGAACAGACGGCACCCAGCTTTACGCATCAGAACCATGGTGTCATAGTCGACTTCTGCTCTTGAATTGGCAGACCAGGGTATGGTATGTGCACCGGTGCTGATAAGTGCCTCAGATAGTTCCCGACAACGTTTTTTATCAGCTGTAAGGGTGTCGTCCTCGATCATTATCTCTTTGATTTGGGGGAAGTTTTCTTTTATGTACAAAAATTCCCTGACAATAGAATCAATAGAACGCTTACGATACTTATGCCCCTGGAGAGTCTGTGGAACAACACAGTATGTGCACTTAAACGGACACCCTCTGCCTGTAACCATAACAACTATGGGGTGCCTGCTGTGCCCGTAAAAATAGGGTCCAATGTCGAGATGTTTCTTGTAAACTTCAGATACAAAAGGTATAGTGTCAAGATCTTCAATGTAGGGACGGGGATCATTCTTTTTTATCTTTCCGTTCTTATCTCTGAAAGCAAGCCCAGGGACATTTTTCAATTCCCCACTCTGTTCTCCGGAGGACAAAACCTCAGCCAGTTGGGCCAGTGTATTTTCATATTCTCCAAAAGCCACCGCATCGATGGTGTCGGAGAGCTGAAGGGATTCAACCGGAAGAGCAGAAACATGAACACCCACAAGTACAGTGAAAATGTTTGGCAGCGATTCTTTTATAGCGGCCCCGATGTCGACATCGCTGTAGATGCTGGGTGTTGAAGTATCCAGAACAACCATTTCAGCACCAAATTCCCGGGCTAAAGAAACAGTATGCTCTTTGGTAAGCTCAGCTGCCGGAGCATCTACGAGTTTAACTTCATGCCCACATTTCTCCAGGTACCCACAGGCATATGCAAGCCACATAGGATAATACAGCGTGCCACTTTTTGTAACTGCTGGAGAGCGGGACTCTCTTGAATATTTGGATAAAAACGGCGGATTTAAAAAGAGTATTTTCATATTTTATTGAAATGTCCTGTCAATTTTTACTTTTAGAGGGCCTTTTGCAAGCAAACCGGTGTGTTGCTCAACGATCTGACCATCTTTGAAAAAAAGCATTGTTGGAATGCTGTTAATACCATATTTTGAAGCAGTCTGAGGATTTGAATCAACATCGAGTTTTCCGATAACAACTTTCCCTTCATATTCCGGGGCTATATCATTGAGTATGGGGGTGAGCATTTTGCAGGGGCCACACCATTCTGCCCAGAAATCAACAACAACAGGAAGCTCTGAAGAGAGAACTTCTTCTGAGAAGTTCTGATCGGTGAAAACTTTCATTGACTCTGACATAACTGTTTCTCTCCTTACAAGACACTATGGTCTGTTTCTTTTATCGTTACTAATATCATGAATTATTTCATTAATTAAAACCTGCATCTCATTCCACCGCGATGGATTGTCTACACATTTTGCGAGAAATGCTGTTGCTTTCTCTGAATTAACACCGGTCAGGATTTCCAATTCCCTGAATTTAAGTGCTTTTTCTTCTGCACTGAGTGAGAAATCCTGTTTCAATATTTTCACACCCGCAAAGAAATGTGCATAGGATTCATTTCCAAACGTGGGATTGTAGAAATATAAAACAGATAGCAATGTCAGGCAAATACTTACAGAGTGTTTCACTCTTCCTCCCCCAAAATAATAAGCCATTTAAAAATGGTGAGTGCATCAGGTAGTGTCAAGTCACAGAAGTGATATTTCCTTTTGGCTGTTGATTATAATTACGAACAATCGTATACTAAAGTATATGCTAAATCAGCTGATCTTGTAACTGCTTTTGCGGATCGGCATTAAATATATTAAAAATTATATCAGATTTCCTTTAAAGGTAAGGGTATGAGCAGTTCCTTTAATCCTCCTCAGTCTGCACAGAACCAAACAGCCCCGGCTCCTCAAGCTGAGCTGCAGAGAATGCCTATACCTGGTGATAAAATTGGACCAAATCACATCCTCCAGGTTATCGGTGAAGGTGGAAGCGCCTCTGTTTACAGAGTTTGGCACGAAGGCCTTGAAGTTGTCCGTGCGGTAAAAGTCTTAAAACCGGATAATGGAAAAAATTCCCGGGATCGATTCCTTACCGAAGCAAAAATTCTGGCTGATATACATCACCCAAATATTATAGAAATACACCATGTAGGTTACCTACAGCAGCAGATTCCCTTTCTTGAACTGGAATATATTGATGGAATGTCGGTAAAGGGGTTGATAAAGCGATTCGGCAATTTACCGCTCCCTGTGGCATTATCCATTACCTATTTTGTCTGTCAGGCTCTTGAGTATGCACACACCAAAGACTACACCCTCTATGGCAAAATCTACAAGGGACTAATTCACAGAGATGTAAAACCCGAAAACATAATCATATCCAAACGGGGAATTGTAAAACTGATGGATTTCGGGATCGCAAGACCCAGCGAAATAGGTTTGAAAAATACTGAGACCAAAGTAATGGGAACACTGGTATACCTAAGCCCCGAACAGTTAAACAGCCACCCACTTGATCAAAGAAGTGATATCTTCTCACTTGGAACGGTGTTATACGAAATGATCTGCGGGAAACGCGCATTCCCCCAAAAAACCATTACAGAACTGATTCACAAAAAAACGGAGGGACAATATCGGCCCATCAGCATGTACAAACAACCTTTGCCGCAAGGGCTGGAAAAAATCATTGACAAATGCCTCGCCCTATATCCTGAAGATAGATTTGAAGATGCTGCGCAATTAGGTGATTATGTGTATAAAATTTTACGCCTTATCTCAGACAAAGCTCCACAGGACATACTGACAATCTACATGAAAGACCCTCCCTCCATACCCTACGAGTGGGATCTGCTTGAGCGGAAAAATGAGGAAAGCGCAGACAAAGAGAGTAAAAAACGTAAATGGTGGAAAAGGAAAGCAGGCTGAAGGTACTATTTCCTTCAGCTTTCTGTTTCTTCTTTAAGTAACTCCTCAGCAATTACCACCTCATCCAGAGCAATATCTACTTGAGGGAAAAAGTAATCTTCTGGATTTACCTGTTTATTGTTTTTCAAGATCTCATAATGCACATGCGGACCTGTTGTTAAACCAGATAAACCTATTGTTCCTATCACATCACCCCGCTGGACCCGTCTGCCCCTGCCCACACTTACACTACCCAAATGTGCATACACAGTTCTGTAACCCCTGCGGTGATTAATTGTGATTTTTCTCCCCCATATGGGGTCATTTTCTACACGAGAGACAACCCCTGAAGCTGTTGCTATCACTGGGGTTCCTATTTCACCGGCAAAATCAATACCATGGTGCATTTTTTGTTTGCCGGTAAACGGATCACGCGCCATGCCATAACGACGGGTAATCACAGTTGAATTAGGAATTGGCTTTATGACAGGAATTCGCTCAAATACATTGTTTTCCTCTGAAATCTCAAAAATCAGGCTCTGATAAACCGCTTTTTTTTCCGAGAGGTATTCAAGAAGCTGATCGGTTGTCATATTGAATTGCGGTTCGCTCTGATGAAGCGACTGATTGTCTACCAGGTCATCAGGCAACCCGGTTATTTTCTGTGTTGCATCCCGTTTCTCTTCAATAAGGCTTATCTGATCCCTGAGATCTCTGAGTAAAACAAGGGAGGAATCAAGGTTTTTTGAAAGTAATCTGTTCTGTTCTGCAAGATTTCTTTTCTGGTTCTGTTTTGCAACATCAAGAGTTACATTATTAAAAGGAATAAAAAACCCAAAAAAACCGGTGAGAACAATAATGATAAAAAGCAGGCCTATAGAGAATCGGACCCTAAAGGCTTTGACCGACCTGGCCTGCGAAGGAACTATGAGAATGGTCTTTCTCTTCTTAATTTGCTTCAAACTGCGTTTACCTCATCCTCTTCTTCCTGATCTTCACTTTTCTGATACTCACTCACCTCTTCGATCTTTTGTGCGATTTCCGCTATTTCCTCTTTGAGGGAGTTTACATTCTCCACACACTTCTTTATCACTAAATCATCACCAATTCCGCTATCCTTGCCTTCCTCCAGAAGTTCATAAACCCTTTCTCCGGCATCAAGATAATTACGCTCTATTTTGCGCTTGGCGGACATCTCTTCTACTTTCAGTTTTCCGATTTTGGTATACTCCTCAATCTTCTCCATAGACATAGCCGCACCATCTTTGAGATTCTTTTTGATCTTCTCCCACATTGTGTCCACTACTACCTCCTTTTTAGAGCATTTTTGAGTTATACATAACATAATATATATATATTTAATACATATTTTTAAACCAAAGTTTTAAATATACAACATTTTAACTTTGAGAGCATTTTTAAGGCCAAACAGCACCTCTGCAAAAAGCATTCCCTATGGACCAAAATAAAAAATTTTCAATCGACTGCTTTCTCCTCACCGCTCAGTGCCGTGATTTCAACAACAGATTTGAAATTACTCTATGGGCGACCACTGAAGAAAACAAATCGGTAAAGATTGTCATTGACAATTTTCACCCGCTATTCTTTGTCGACAGCACACTCCCTCCTACCAAGTCAAAACCTGCCATACAGCGAAAGACCCTGGAGCTCTATTCCCTGCACGGAACAAAAACTGATTGTCTTTATTTCAGAAATCAGGCCTCCATGCAACAATGCGCTCAGAACTTAAGGAGTGAAGGGTATAGAGTCTATGAGTCTGATGTAAAACCGCTGGAACGGTACCTCATGGAACGGATGGTCTTCGGGGGGATGAGAGTCACCGGTTATCCAATCACCGGCAAATCAGGCCTGTTTTTTAAAAACCCCCATATACGGGGATCCCAAACAGAACCAAATCTCAAAATTTTGTCTATCGATATCGAAACATCCGTTTCCACCGGAGAGATTTACAGTATAGCCTCATACAGCAACGATAAATCAATGGTGTATATCAGAGGGGATGTAACCGAGAAATCTCAAAAGGTTTGTTACTGTAAGAATGAATCAGAATTACTCTCTAACTTCTTTTCCTATGTTCGAAGCACTGATCCTGACATAATTATCGGATGGAATGTGGTGGATTTTGATATGAATGTGATCTGTCAGCGCGCACTACATCTCAATATCCCCTTTTCTCCAGGAAGAGAAAGCGGCTCAAAAATTGTCCAAAGCAAAACTACCCACAGAAAAATAGCCCTCATTCCGGGAAGAATAATTCTTGATATCCCAACCATGCTCCGTGCATATCATCACACTTTTGAGCAGTACTCGCTTGATTTCGTTTCTCATAAACTCTTGGGAAAAGGCAAAACCATATCTAAAAAAGGCAATGAGAAGATAAAGGAAATAGACCATCTCTTCAGGTATGATAAAAGTAAACTTGCTCATTACAATCTCACAGACGCACAACTGGCCCTGGAGATTTTCGAAAAATCAGGAATTTTGCAGGTCGCAATTCAAAAATCAAAAAGATCTGGTCAGTTGCTCGACAAATCGGGTGGGAGCGTGGCCAGTTTCGACTATCTTTACCTGCCCCGGATACATAGAGCCGGGTATGTGGCAAATGATCTCCAGGACATCTCTGCCCCACCTGATCCTCTGCCGGGAGGTTATGTATTAGAGCCCAGGGCCGGTTTTTACCGCGACGTTTTTGTGCTTGATTTCAGAAGCCTCTACCCATCCATAATTATGACATTTCTGATCGACCCCCTTGGGTTCAACATCGAAGAGCACAAGATTACAAATCCGGCCGGAACTCATTTCTCACAAACAAAACACATACTGCCGGAAATAATTGAGGATCTTATGGAAGCCAGGGCCATGGCTAAAAAGAGTGGTAATTCCTCCCTCTCTCAGGCCATCAAAATTTTAATGAATAGTTTTTACGGAGTGCTTGGATCTACAGGATGCAGATTCTTCTCCCAGGAAATTGCCTCCACCATCACTATTACGGGTCAATACATACTGAAAAAATCGATTCAATTTATTGAGTCCCGTCCAGACCTGAAAGTTATCTACGGCGATACAGATTCACTTTTTGTTTTGCCTGATCAGAAGCTCTTATCACAAAATATCGAGGATTTTGGAAAAAACATCGCCGCAAAGGTAACTGAGTGGCTCTCTGAGCATATTAAAGAGAAATTCAATGCCGGATCAGCCCTAAAGCTGCAGTTTGAAACCCATTTCTCTCATATCTTCATCCCCGCTGTCAGAGGCGCACTCCAGGGCAGCAAAAAACATTACTGCGGAGCCCTAAGTGACAGCTACGGTAATATTAAACAACTTGTTTTCAAAGGGATGGAATCAGCCCGAAGTGACTGGACCGACTTAGCTAAGGAATTTCAGCATGAACTATTTATGCGTGTTTTCAAAGGTAAACCAGTTGAAGACTACATCATTAATACAACAGAGCAACTAAAAGCCGGACGGCTTGACAACAAGCTGATATACAAGAAAAGGCTTAGGAAAAACATACATGAATATACCGTTAACATTCCCCCTCATGCACAAGCGGCAAAACTTCTGCCTTCCCCGCCACCAAACCTTATCCGTTACTGTATTACCAAAGATGGGCCTCAGCCGATAGAAAGAATCTCTTCTCCGCTTGATTACGGGCATTATCTTGATTGTCAACTCGAGCCGGTTGCCGATTCTATTCTTGAGCAGTTAAACAGTAGTTTTGAACAGATAATCTCAGGCCAACAAGACCTTTTCGCCCCTCAGTGATGTTAATATCTTGCAATTTCACATCTGGGAGAATATTTTATCTATACCAAAACCATCTTAATAAGGATAAGCCATGTATTTCAGGATCTGTTTCAAAAAAATCGCCCTTACCATACTGATTACACTCACCACATTTATACACACCTCCTTTTCTGAAACCAGAACAGAGAGATTGAGCAGATTTTTTTCCGAATTTGAGATTCTCCCAGAATATCACTTCGAAACTGATCTGCGCTGGTTTTTCAACCATCAGAACGATTTTTATCGTGAAAAATTCCTTGTAGAATCCCACACCCGATTTGATGCGATGTTTGTATCCTGGAGAGAGAAAGTATTCCTTGGTGGTTACTACATCAATAATGTCGGTATGGGAAGGCAGTACGAAGATATAGTTTTTGACCCCAGAGATGTGGGATACGCACTTTCACCATTTATCGAAACCAGACTGGATGATTTTACATTGAGATTTGGATTGGATCATCGCTGCCACCATCAGATTGACAGAAAAACCAGACCAAGTATATACTGGAACCAGCTATTCATTTCTGTTGGATCAAAACAAAACCCAATGACCTTTTATGGATACAATCACCACAATGAGTTCTCAAGCCATCTTGACAGATTAAGCTGGGAAGTTTACCTTGGGTATTATGTTACAGATTTAGGTGAAATGGTGCGTCCTGCTATTCTTTCCGGTGGTCATAATCTCAAGACCGGATCATATGTAGCTGCACGCTATGCATTTCATTCAAATGAGGATTGGTTGTTTACAGCAGGCCACAAAACTCATCTGGACACTGATCACGATGGAAAGTATTTCTGGTCCGGAAGATTTGATATTGAAGCATCTGTTCACAAATTCAGAAACAGTATTGCTTTTTACCTCGATTACCATTACGAATTTCCAAGGCAACGCCCGTTTTACAGCAAGGACAGACTCATCACTTTTGGCACAAGATTCTTTTTCTGATCACCTCCTACAGACAATCGTCAAAGACCTGAGCTGTGCGCAGGTCTTTGTCAGGGTGAATATCTGAATATATTCCTGACATCGGGAATATATTCCTGGAATGAGTCGCTTACCTTTTCTGCTTTTTTTAGTACTTCCGGATCAATATTGTCCGAAACCGTTTGTACTAAATCATAAACCTGGTTTTCATTTCTTGCTCCAACCAGGGCTGATGATATAAATTTTTTCTGCATAACCCATTGGATAGCGATTTGCAGAAGCGGCCTTTTCGAATCATCAGACAGGGACCTGAGCTGATCAACACAGTTACATGTTACGGGCCAGAAATCTGGTTCAAAAAAGAGCGTTGATTTCCTGTGATCCCCGGTTTCAAAAGAGAGATCACGTGTAAATTTACCCGTAAGAATACCCTGGGCCAAAGTGCTGTAGGTCACAACACCAATTCCATGTGCACTACAAAAAGGAATAACCTCCTTTTCCTCTCTGCGCCATAAAAGATTGTAACAGAGCTGATGAGTATCGATATGACCGGCTTGCATAACTTCTTTCATCTGATTTACAGAAAAATTGCTCACCCCGATTTTGCCAATTTTACCCTCTTCTTTAACACGCATAAGCCCTTCCATGCAATCAGCCAGATCAGCACCCGTTCTGGGCCAGTGAATGTAGAAGAGGTCTATATAATCAGTCTTGAGTCTTCGAAGGCTTTTTTCAACAGCCTTCCTAATAGAACCTGAGGGGCGATAAGCTGCTTTGGTGGATATAAATACCCTGTCCCTTACGTGTTTCAAAGCTTTGCCTAAAAGCTGCTCTGATAACCCGTTCCCATACGACTGAGCCGTGTCAAACAAAGTTATTCCGTTATCAAAGGCACTCTTTATAGTGCGCAGAGACACTTTGGGGTCCTGATACCCCCAGTCTTTCCCTCCAAATGCCCAGCACCCTAAACCACATATCCCTGGCACCTGATCACTCGTACTTTCTCTGTTTTTCATATTCACTTATTCTTTATGAAATTTCTTAGAAATTCCTGTTTCAACCCGGCTCAGCAGGTGAGTCAATAATATTACAGAACCATAAAAGTTAGAATATAATTTAACAGCACAGTTCAAGCACCTGAGCTTTCAATCACCACAGGCAAATTTTATTTTTCAGATAATAATCAGGTAACCTGAGCATAAAGTATATGCATATTTTCATGTAAAACATAAGGTCATTCAAAAAGTGCAGGAAACGCCCCTAACACAGCACCAATTTTACCTTGCTCCCCTCAGAGGTATAACTGATCATATTTTCCGAACTGTTTTTGAAAGACATTTCGGCAAATTCGACTATCTCATGGCTCCGTTTATCTCCACAACAAAAGGTAAAAATGTCAGAGCTTCACATTTCCGCGATCTCTTACCGGAAAACAACGACACCAAACGAACGATTCCACAGATTATTGGCAATGATTCTGAAGGGTTTCTGCTGTTGTGTCAGAAGTTGCACGACCTTGGCTATGAGTCTGTTAACTGGAATCTGGGGTGTCCCTCGCCTCTGATCACCAAAAAAAAGAGAGGCAGCGGGTTACTCCCCCACTTAAATCACATAGAAACATTTCTTGACGAAGTTATTCCAAAACTTCCACTGTCACTCTCAATCAAAACAAGGCTTGGGCTTGAAAGCCCCAAAGAACTGGATGCACTCATCCCTGTTTTCAACCGCTTTCCCCTGAAAGAAATTATTATTCATCCAAGAACAGGAAAACAGCTGTATGAAGGGAATGTTGACACTGAGGCGTTTAGTCGCTGTTACCTAACCAGCAAACACGAATTAATATTCAACGGAGATATTTTATCTGCAGATGATTTGCGATTCCTTTCAACAACTTTTCCAAATATCAGAAGTTGGATGATTGGCAGAGGAGTTTTGAGATTTCCCTTCATTCTTGAGACTCTGAAACAAAACAAAACAGAATTATCTGTCAAAAGGATAAATAATTTCCATGATGAGATTTTTTATTGCAACAGTATAAGGTTACCGGAGTTTAATCTTTTAGGCAGGATGAAAGAGCTGTGGAAATATCTTTGTTTCTGCTTTATTGAGGGAGAATACTTTCTGGAAGATATCCTCAGAACTGACAACATTCACACCTACAATGAAAAGACTGTACTGTTTTTTGATTCTCAAGCACAGATTAATGAATTTCCATCTGCAAATTTATGCATTAGCAACTCATAAACAGAACAACACCTGCTTACAAAAGAACACAGCTCCGTTTTCCCAGCCCTCTCAGGGGATTTCAGATCTGCGCAGGAAACAGCCACTTCTAAACTAACATACGCCACTGTTTTTCTACAGACATATCCGGCTCTAAATTCAGTTCACAATCAAACACAATCGCCAGTTCATCTATGAGAATTTGTCTGAGCGCTAATTGAAACAGTGGCCTTTTTAATGATTCCTTCACCGATTCTAATGTATACTTCTTGCCCAGACGATAACGCCCGTCCGCAGAGAAGCGTTCTTTATTTTGTTTGAACCAGAGTTGCCACTTCTCCTGATTTTGGCAGATTCGGCGGACGGTGATTCCTGGTTCCTCTCCCGGAGGGTAAAGGGGTTCACCACGGGCGAGTTTTTCCTTTTCTTCATCGAAAAGTATATCTTGATCAATCTCTTCAGGCACAAAATGATCTTCATACAGCTCAGCACCGCTTATTAGCAGCAATGCCAGTGCAGCATCACTCCCTTTGGCTTCATCCTCAAGAAAAGAGAGTAACAAAGGTACAGAGCTGTATGCTCCATAAATACCATGTGAAAGAGGTGATCGGTCAACGGGCTCTCCTCCTGCAAAGAGCTCGTAAACCGGGTCCGGAGATTTCTGGAATATTTTTTTTGCAATGTCACTTCTCTTCAGCCGAAGAAAAGTACGTGCAGCTTCAGTGTGCAAAATGGGATCGGATGAATCGAGTGCGGGATCTTTTAGCTTTTTGATCAGGGAAACCAATCCGAGTCTGCCAATGGTCCAAAAAAGTTCAGGTGTGATATACCCTTTTTCGACACAGGTTTCCAAAAAAGAGTCGCAGGAAATTCTGTGATACCCCAATACTGTAATCACAAGAGGTGTCCATGGTGCGAAGGTATCATCCAGTACTTTTTCAGAGAGTGGTACACCCCAGCTCAATGGTAGTTCAGCACATAGTGCGTCAAGTATTGCCTTGTAGCGCTCTTCATCCTGAGGATCGGTATTTTCCAAAACAGAGAGAAAAAGGTCAAAGCGATTTTGCCTGCAAAAGAGTGCTACCGCTCCAAACAGTTCTCCGAAATCTCCCTCCTGAGTATATTTTTTGCATAGTGCAAGTGCTAAATCCTCACCTATCACAAGAGCATTGATATGGGCCTCAAGCTTACTCCCAACCAGCTCGTGAAGATCGGTCCAGACAAGCTCCGGATCATCAAGATAACTTATACGTTGTTCGTAAAGAATTGAGATCTCTTCAAGATGGTAAAGGAAAAGAGACACTCGATAACCCTCTTCACTGAAAGCAGCCTGAAGTAACTGCGAATATTCTTCATCAAAAATAGTTGTATTCATATCTGTATAGCCGGTCTGCAGAGCATAGCGGAGATATCTCCGTGCCATGAGCTCTGAGTGAATAGTGCTGGTTTCGGTGGAATAACCTGTTGCTCCAAAAAGTGGCAATAGCAACAGAGCTGGCCAATAGCAGTGACACTTCCTATTTGACCGAAGCTTTCGTATGGAGTGAACTCAACACAATCTGGTGAGAAGAGGTCATGATTTCTCACACGCAGCATACCCCTCTCTTCAGCTTTCCACCCCTCGCCAGTGAAATCACTGAAGAAATATTCAAACTGGTTATCACTTGAAAGCTCTCTTACAGTTTTGGCTAACCCTTCTCCGACATTTTTCTTTTCAGAGAAGAAGTGGGCGCTTTCTCTGCCCTGAGCATAGGATACGATCTGTAGCAGGGGCGCAGTCTGTTCTTTGCGAATGATCCAGTCAGCTTCTATAAGAACCGCTCCTGCAGCCTGCCCGGGCAAGTACTTTTGGTCGAGCACCCCCACAGTTTCAAGCCATTCTAAAGAAGCGAAGTCACAATAAGTATCAGCAACAAAAATCAGCACCCTTGCACACTTCTTATTTTCAATAAGCTCTTGAGCATGATGCAGTGCATGTGCAAACGCTTCCGATCCCCCCTCTACAAGTGTGCATCTGTCCTGAGTAATTTTGTTTGACTTTTTTGCATTGAGACGTCGGATAAAACGATCAAGAAGATCAAAATCATTCCCCAGTTCATCAAACCGCTCCTGTTCAACAGAGGGAGCGACAAGGATTATCTGAGCCTCGGCAAAGATCTGGTCCGGTTGGCGGCCCTGTTGTTCAAGCCTTTTTGCTGTTTGAGAATATATATTGGTCATCTCATTAACTAAAAATGCGCAGCACTCACTTCCATCGTAGTAGCCGCTTAGCGTCGATCCAAATATGGGGTAATTAACCAACTCCTCTTCGTCAAAATATGAAAAGTGAGGAAGCTGAACTTTTAACCTCAAGCCAGCTCTAAATGATGCAGCACATGATTCTCTGCTGTAACCGGCACCACATACAAACTCAAGACTGGTAATAGAAAGTGGAGTTTTCATGATAACTCCAATGCTGCCATGGGTATTCCTCTGTAAAACCGTTCTGTTTTAAGCCCCAGTTTACGGGCTAAGACAACTAAGGCTGTGCCCTCGAGGCATACAAACTGTTCTGTAGAGAAGTCAACCAGATCGTTTATAAGACCGTTTCCAATCTCTTCATAATACTCGGCTTTAGAATCCAAAAGTTCTCTTATTGATTTTTTAAACTGAATCTCATCTTTTTCACTTAATGATTTCAATAATCTGTATCTGGCATCTTCCTCCCCACTGCAGTCTTCAAGATACTCCTGCATCAGAGCATCGGAATCAACACCCGGACTGCAATCATTTAAGATGAACCTGTACAGGATTTTTGCATAAATAAATTCATCGTGGTATTCATAGCCTGGGTTTTCAGGAAATTCAGAGAGCTCTGCAATACGCCTGGCTAAAGGAAAATCGTTTGATATGATTGCAGCGAAAAAGGGATTAAGGTGATAAGAGTATGAATAATCATCGTACAACTGGGGCTGTTTGGAGGCCTGTTCAAGGAGGTTTACTCTGTATTTGGCTGAACGTATAAGATTCTCCCGAAACTGTTCCGTATCACCTGTATGGAGCAGATGGGCAATACCCAGCTGATAGGCATTAGTACTGACTTCATGGAATTTTGCAGGTATTATATTTTCGAACCCCATTTCGCTGGATTGCTTTTCAAAAATCTCAACAATCATGGTCAAATCATCAATGATCGGTTCAAGTGCAGTAGTTTTAAGTGGCATTTTCAACTATCCGAGTTGAGTAGTATATGAAAGTTACAACCAGATTTACAATGTGATAAAGAGGCATGCACGGTACCTGTTTTAATATGAGCAACTAGTGTAGCTTTTCACCCGACCGCAATGCGTTTTCACTTCAAGACATCATTTCTTCAAAGTAAAAAACCATAATATAAATTAAATTCTTTACATTAACAATAGACATTTTTGGAACAATCTTCTACCATCTGATATTTATGTGAAATGACCTGATCTACCAGAAATTATATGTACTATTTAGATGTCAAAAAATACTTATGTTATTTGTTTGTGTCAGAGTTTACCCTAATCCCCGGACAAACAGACCGCCTCTGCTTATATTCAAACCACAAATTTAACTTCTACTCACCGTGCAGTGATGCTTTTCACATGTAACTCAACTATTACAACCATAAGTGCTCGTTCTCTTGAAATCTACACAGTAAAAAACAATGAACCCTATATGGCAATATTTACAAAAGGTCCAGCCTTGTGCCGATGCTGTTTTCCAAAAATCTGAAGAAAGAGCCGAATCCCTTTATGAAGTGGCGAAGATATGCATCCATTGAGCATGGATCCAGCATACATGCAATTTCAGCGTAAGCAAAACCGCTATGGTACTTAAAAGTATATGCACGACATGCGCAAAAAAAAATCTGATACCCGAAATCCACCTGATTAGATTCACCGAACTTCCAATGTTGGCTGGCGGTCTCTGTTTATAGAATGTAAAAGGGTTGAACATGCAGACTTTCGCATACACACCAGCCAAACATTAGAAGTAGTGACAGAATCGGTTATCCATTGGACTCGGACTCCACAATAATTTGCACCTCTTCAAAATCAGATCGATTTTGATCTCGGTCACGCTGAACCTCAGCAACATGAACCCGTGTTGCTACCTGCTCCACTCTCAAAGGGAACCTCATATCCACAGCCGGGGAATACTCCATAGTGATGTTCAAAATTTCCCAAAAAATCGAAATGGGATGCAAACCTGCTCTCTTTAAGCATCAGGAATGTGTTGCCGCAAACAGGAAAAATCCTGCCGGTATCAATTTTGTGATGATTGTCGAGAGAAAAACTGTGCGAATGCCCGGGAATAGTGCCCTTGTAAACCAAAGCCTGACCATAATCTTCACAGGAGCATTCAAGTTTTTTAAGTTTAAAGAGCCTGTATGTGGCAGAATAAAATTTGATATTGCCGGTTTTTTCCTTAAGTTTTTCATCTGTTATTTCAAGCTCCCGGGATGTCACAAGTCGCGGATCAGAAAATACCGCTTTCACTGCAAGAGATAAGAAATCATTCCAGTAAAGGGCACCTCCCAAACATTCACCGTAGAGTACCTTGTCATCCCGTACATGCTGTGGTATTCTCCGGTCTGCATAGACATCAGAAAAATAGAGTTCACCGCCCTCTTTTAACAGGCTGTAAACCCCCTTAAGAACTGCCTCTTTATCCGGTGAAAGGTTTATGACACAGTTTGATACAATTACATCGAATGTTTCGTTACCGAGTCCAAGCTCACCAAGGTTTTCAATGTAACCCATCAGGAATTCGACATTATCATAACCGAATTGTTCGGTATGGTATTGCTTGTATTTATTTGCCACATCAAGCTGCTCTTTTGTCATATCAACACCGACTACTTTTCCGCTGCTCCCTGTAAGCTGAGAAAGCGCATAGACATCTCTGCCCGCACCACAGCCCAGATCAAGCACAGTACATCCGGTAAGAAGTTCAGGGGCCACCAGACCACAACCATAATAACGGGAGAGAACTTCAGGATGAATTCTGGCAAGAAGCGGCTTAAGCCAGTCCGGCAAAGCAGAGGAATCGCAGCAGGCGCTTGTCTTCAAATCATCTGAACTTTTCAGTATTTCACCATAATATTCTTTTACCGATTTATGCACAACTTCCTCCATTTCTCTGGATATGTTTAAAAAAAATAAATATTTATCCTGTTTAATACAATTGGGCTGTAGAATTCGCGAAATCCTGTCATACTCTAATTAAAGCTGTGTGCGGATTACACAAGCATTTGACACCCCAAACATTACGAAAATCATTTTAACAACTGCAAGGCAGTGTTTTTAGCCACAAAACATAGAAGTCCACTCAAGCAGTTTACTTTAGATAGCATTATTCATTATTATGTCAGTTATTATTTTAACTGGAAAACATCAAATTTTCGAATTTTCAAATCAAGAGACATCGGGATAGTTCTCTGTTTATAAAACTAATTTCTCACAAGTTTTTAAAAGTGAATTTTCATTTTTAACTTCCTATGTAGTTTTGCCAGAATTTTGTGACGAAAGAACATATATAAAAGAGTAAAGAACATAATCTGGAAACTTAGGGCAAGGGACCATGAAAGAACGATATTCTGAGAAATATATTTACTCAAAACAGCTTCAGTTCCGATAATGAAGATCGATAGCCCAATTGCAGTATTATGAGTACCTGAACGATTTTTCCTTTTTTTTATTTTAACAATTGATGCTGTTATAATAAGGACAATACCTCCCCAGATTACCGACATTATAAATACAGGAAAAAACCATCCAGGCCCGCCATAAACCAGATCCAGACAAAACGCTAAAGACAAAGTATTACATATAACAATAGTAATTATTGCTTTATTGTTTTTGATGATGCCGGAGGCTAAAAACAGATAGGTCCATAATATAACCATGAATACAATTGAATAAAGATCTTTTGAAGTGAACTGCTGCGAAAAAATCCTTGCAAGCAGATGATAGCACAGATTAACTATTATCAACATGGAAAGAGCATAGAAGAGATTCCTTCTGAGTTCAGCGAACTTTTTCAGATTGTTATATTCCGGTTCTGGAAATAATTCCAAAGAGTTGTCATCTGAATTCAATGGTTTTTTGCTTGTATATACGTTTAACATATCATAGTCACAAAGAACACAGGTTTTGTGGTTAACCTGTACTTCCACACCACAATTAGGACAAAAACTCATCTAATATATCCTGTTCATTTTAAGGATTTAAATTGGTTTCAATCTTTACAGGGATACCCATATTTACAAGTTTTCTGAAAAACAATCGTTCAATCACTCTGACCCTGGTTAATTTCCCAAAGGTAAAATACAAATGATCTTTATAACTGACTACAGTTGCTTTTATTTTATTGCCTCTGCTTGGTGCAGGATAAAAATCAAATCTGTCTACAAAAGGGGCAATTGATTGCGGTAATGTGATTTTTCCCAAATTGCTTATACTGCTGGTATAAAGATTTTCTCCGAAAGCAAAATATAGAAAGGGCATCATTGCATCTTTTATAAATAGAGGAAGCAAACGGATTAAAAGAGATGTTTCACCTTTTACATTTCTGTTTATGATGTTGGAAAGGTGATTTTTATCAAGGTTCTGTTTCATCTGTTGTGAAACTGATTCTATGATATTTTCAAAAGTTAAAATAGAGCTGCGCGGATCAATACAAGGAGTTATGCTTAAAAAGAAATTTCTCATGCTCTCTGAGGGAAATATCGAGCGCAGGTTAACGGGAACATTCATGGTTATAGGTTTATAGAGTTCTCTTTTGAGATAAACCGGTGCCTGAGATATAAATTCCAAAATGCTTTCAAAATATAATGCCAGAAAAAAATTGTTCAATGAAGTGCCAATCTCTCTTGACTTTGATATCACTTTCTCAACAGGCATGATTCCGGTTATAATGTAATACGCCCCCCTTTCTATTAAAGGAAAGGGGAAATGCATAGCAGTCTTCAGCTTAGCATTAGGAATAGATCCGGTTTCAGTGGAATATTTTCTAAAAGCATCTTCCCACTCCTCACCCTTTACAGTTTCATCAGGAAACAGAAGACCGGATTCACTATTTTGCTCTATGCCTTTAAGTAATTTGAAATATTCAGCTAGCAGTGATTTCAAAAATCGGGTTGCACCCATTCCATCAGTGAGAAAATGAGCTATTTCAAGAGAAATTCTTCGTTTATAATAAATGACACGATAGGGAAACAGGTTACTTCTCTGAAAACCAAGATACATGCAGGGAAAAGCTTTTTCCTCCTGAATTGTCGGAAGATAATTTGCCTTTTCAAGATAATACCAAAACAAACCTCTTTTCAAATTGACCTGATAATACGGTAATCGGGGAGCTAAATGATTAAGTGCTGATTGCAATATCTTTATGTTTATATTTTCATTTAATGTAGCAGATATTCGGAAAACAGTTGTGCAGCGGGTTGTAGCTATAGAAGGGAAAAGCTTACCGGCATTATCGAGTCTGTACCATGAACCTGAGAACTTCTCCAACAAAATTACCCCTAAACACTGAAAGCGGTCAGTAATGTATCATTGCATAACTGTAATGTAAAATAGATTATGACCCTGTTGTGGTTTGGGTTATAGACATGGATGCCGCCTTATTGTGTAGAAGCGTTTTTCGCATAACCACCTCTAACCACTTACCACTTTTTCCCAAAATATTTACTTAACGATACCCACAAACACATATTTACTTACGACAACCCTCATCTTTGGCATATCTAATCATAACTACCAATGAATTTTAGTACTTACGGTACCAGCTGTCTTTTTTGTATCCCAGGTTCAAGCCGCTAATGCAAATTTCTTTTTTGAATATTTGGATCCGATTCGTAAGTGCAACAGTGCAATTATTATTTCCACTATCTTTTCTCATCGGTTTCCTCTCCCCGTGGGAGAGGAAAAAGCAAATCCGACGAAGTACCACTTTTTTATCATGTGAAAATCCCGCATACAGCTTTTACGCCTTTTAACCCACAAATTATTCTATATTATATTTTTTGTGCTTCCGGCAGAAGCAAACACAAACGGGTATATGGAACCGTTTGTGTTTCAATAGACAAGACAAAAAACAGCCCTCACCCCTGATAATCTGTAAAAAACGTGATATCTGTAACCCGCTTCACCCCAGAAAACCTGTAATAAAACTTAATCTACACTCCAAAAATATTCCTGAAACAACCTTTGAAACGATAAAATCCAAATAGATTCTTTCTGTCTTTTTACTCAAAAACTATTTTTAGTCTGGAATAACATAAAAATTTGTGTCTCCGGCAACGTTTTTTTAAAACCGAAAACCTGTAAATTAAGGACGTACCAATGTCAGAAAAAATTAAAATCGCCATCATCGGTTATGGAAATGTTGGCCGTGGTGTACGCTCTGCGGTAAAAGCAAACCCCGATATGGAACTCTCTCTTATTCTCTCCCGTTCTCCCCAACGGGTGGAAAAGGAAGTAACCGACGTGTCCGTACGGCATGTTGATGATCTCGAGGCGTTAAAAGAGTGTTCCGTGGCAATTCTCTGCGGAGGATCAAAAAATGATCTTCCCGTACAGGGCCCTCATTTTGCCGCCAATATCAACACCGTGGACAGCTATGACAACCACAGCTGCATTCCAGACTATTTCAGCAAAATGAACCCGGTTTCAAAAGAAAACAACACAGTGTCGGTGATTTCCACAGGCTGGGATCCGGGAACATTTTCTCTTGAGCGGGTGTTGGGAAACGCCTTTCTTCCCGGCACAAAAACCTATGGGTTCTACGGTGTATCCAAAAAGGGTGGATTGAGCATGGGCCACTCCGATGCCCTGCGCACTATTGACGGTGTTGCTGACGCACGCCAATACACCCACGCCATCCCCGAAGCCATCGAGCGGGTCCGCCGTGGAGAAAACCCCGACCTGAAACCGGAGGAGATGCACTGGCGGGAATGCTATGTAGTTCTAAAAGAGGGGGCTGATGCTGAAAAAGTCGAAAAGGAAATTACAACCATGCCCGCTTATTTTGCCCCATACAAAACAAAGGTACACTTTATCAGCGCCGAGGAACTGGCCAAAAACCACGCCGGTTTTCCCCACGGTGGCATGGTAATCGGGGCCGGTTCTCTGGGAGATGGAAACAACGGTACAATAGAATATAGTAATACCTGGGATAGTAATCCCGCTGCCACTGCAAGCATTCTTGTGGCCCATGCCCGGGCGGCCCATCGCCTTGCCAAAGAAAAAAAATACGGCGCCTATACCATTTTAGATATTCCCCCGGCTTATTTTTCTCCCAAAACTCATGACGAACTCCTCGCGGAATTTCTTTAGGAAACCATATGAACAAAACAACAATAGGACAAAACAAACTGCCTGTACATGCTTTACAGGAATGCATCAGCCGTGGAAAAACCCCCTTCTATCTGTATGACCAGAAGATACTTCGCCAGCGGTGCAGCATGCTGATGAACATGCCCAACGCCTTCGGCATATTTCCCCGGTATGCCATGAAGGCAAACTCAAGCCGAGCGATTTTGCAGGAGATTTGCGCCGCCGGTCTCGGAATTGATGCCAGTTCTTTCAACGAAGTACGGCGCGCCCTTCTTGCGGGTATTTCCGTGGAAAAAATCCTCCTTACCACCCAGGAAACCCCCGTGGGAGAAGATCTTTCTGCGCTGGCAGAGCAGATTGAAGCGGGCCTGCGCTATAATATCTGCTCCCTGCGTCAGCTGGAAAACATCACCCCGAGAATCTCCCCTCAAAAGCGAAAATTCTCCATTCGTGTTCACCCGGGAGTGGGTTCGGGAGAATCGGTCAGCCGCAATACGGGAGACAAATACTCCTGCTTCGGTGTGCACCTTAGTGATGTTGCTGCGGTGGTGAACCGTGCAGAAGAGCTGAATGCGGTGTTTGATCAGGTCCATGTGCATATCGGATCCGGGGGAGACCCCGCCGTCTGGGAAGAAAACATTGACCGCGAACTGGGATTTATCGAAAAATACTTTCCCAAGGCAAAACGGGTAAATTTTGGCGGTGGCTTCCGTGAAGCCCGCATGCCTCGCGAAGTTCCCGCAGATGTAGAAAAACTAGGACAGACAGCTAAAAAAAAGGTGGAGGATTTTTATAGAAAAACCGGCCGAAAGCTTATAACCGAAGTGGAACCGGGAAATTTCATCGTCACCAACAGTGGTTATCTGGTCACCCGGGTCTCCGATATCAAGCAAACCGGCCCTGAGGGATTTACTTTTATTCTCCTTGATGGCGGAATGGAGGTTAACCTGCGTCCACTTCTGTACGGAGGACAACATCCCTTTTATATTCTGGGAAAAAAGGGCGATGTACGCTTTGATGAGTTTGCCCCGCCGACCGATAAAAAGGAACTTGAAGAGCTTATCGTAGTGGGCCGATGCTGTGAAAGCGGTGACTCCTACACCCTGGACAAACACCATACCATTGTTCCACGAAAAATGGTGCGCCCCGGCGTGGACGACTATCTTATCGTGGGAGGTGTGGGAGCATACTGTTCCAGTATGACCCCTTTTAACTACAACTCCCATGAACAGATTGCGGAATATCTTGTAACAGAAGATGGATCGTGTCACTGTATCCGCTCTCAGCAAAGTCTCGCGCAGATTGTACAGAATGAACACTCCCTGTAAGGTGTTCACGATTGTAATAAGCCACCAGAGGAGGGCAGGAATCACAAGCAGTTTTGATCGTAAAAACTGTAATCCAATCCCGACTTTTTGCCCCAATCGGCAACCGTCAGCGGAGCGGTAGTAACTAAGATGGGGGTTGTGATCGTGCAATTCCCACCTTCCACTTGCCTCAATGCTTGACTCCCGACTATAAGTCGGGAGTCATGGTACCGCCGCATGAATCGACAAGCTCAACACTGGTGTCATTCGGCATTTTCGGAGCTATGGGGTGTCCGGTTCCGGCATGCCGGTAACGGAATATTGCGCTGAAGTTTTTTTCTCAGGCATGTCCCTTTGTTTATTCGAGTAATGACCGTAGTAGTCCGAATGCTTTCGGGAGTGTTCGCCCTTATTGTCACTCCGTTCTTAACCATATGGTATTCCGCTGGCTTCGCCACTTTTTCTATTGTGTCTTTTGTGGTTTTGAGATATGCTCCCGTGACTTCAGCCGATTTAGCGGGTCTTATAGCTCATAGTTGCGTGGTATACCTCTCATAAGCGTTTCACCCGAAAGCGGAAATGGTATACATTTAGCGTGAGATCACGGTACAGTATCTTGCCATCTTTGTTGAGGGAAACCATACATGAAAACGGGCATCTGGCGATATACTCGATAAGCCGTTGTTTCTCTTCTCAGGGGTTCCGCAGCTTTACATGACTGACTTGTCTCTATGCTCAACACGCACAGAATTATCGACACTAAAACAAAACTCCGGAGTTATGTTTAAGTGTTCAATTTTTGTATGGTTTAATGATGGATTGCAGACCAGAAGCGTGTATCACATTATCAGCGATACATATTATTTTTCGCATTTGACCAGATTCTCATTAAGATTACAAAGAGGATATAGCATGACAAGAATTTGGTATTTTTATTTACAAAGTCTCCTACCCCGCTTATACGCGATATATATTACCTAAACTTAACACATTGAGAAATCCTATTTTCAAACACACAAATCAAACACAGATCATTGCCTATGACTATTCTCCACAAAGACCTCGACTGGAGTGTGCGGTCAAATTCTGTAAAGAAAAGAGACGCCCAAAAGAGTGTACCTCCAGAGGATACTCCTCCCAAATTTGTAACCGGCGTGGAAAACGACGAGCCTCAGCACAAGGAAAAGCCTCAGGCCGAAGTCAGGCTCATCTCAGCTGAGTGGAAACCGGGAACAAAGGGGTTTACCTACAATGAGAAATGTTTTGTAGAAGTCAAGGCGGAATATCTCAAAAAAAACATCAGAGCAAAGGTCAGGGGCGACCTCTTTGGTATCTATGATGGTCAGGAGCATGATCTTCTTCACGAGGTAACAGGGTTTATCGGCGATGACGGTATTGCTCTTATGGAGATAAAGCATCTGTGGTTTATCGATGACCACTACTTTACATGGCAGAAGGATAAGAGTACTCCGTGTCAGTATAAAGTGAAAAAACATTTCCCATTCACGGGGGGAGAATGTGATTGAGAGTGCAGTGCTTGATATGCCTTGTCAAAACAAGCTTCTGGTTACCTATCTTGAGATACCGAATTCCATGTTTCACCCTGACAGCGCTGTACCCTGCATCGATCAGGATGGCCATCTCATAAGCGAGCTTGTGACAGTCACATGCTATGCCCACGATTTCCCGGACAAAGAGCTGGTCCTCTTTGGTCATACCGACCAAACCGGTAGCGAGGGGTACAACTACGAATTATCCAGGCTGCGCTCCTGTGCAGTAAAGGCTCTTCTGGACGGCGATGAAACTGCCTGGGCTGAGATCACAAATAAAAGAAGCAGAGTGAAGGATTACCAGCAGATACTGAAAACCCTCTCAACTTCTCACAACTGGCCCTGTGACCCCGGGGCTGTTGATGACATGAACGGTCCCCAGACAGAAGAAGGGGTGGAGTCATTTCAGGAGATGTACAACACCAAATACAACGAGACCATAACACAGGACGGGAAAATCGGCCCCCAGACCTGGAAAGCGATCTTTAAAACCATACGCTCTTTTGTTGAAACAGAATCAAGGAAATTAACAGCAGAGGATACTCTGCCGGAGTTTTCCTATGGTTACAACGGTAAAGGTGTTTATCCCTGTGGCGGAAGCTTTCCCATTGAGGGCACAGACCCCAAGGATGCAAGAAACCACCGTTTGGAGATTGTGTTCTATGACAGGGCCCAGGCTCCGGAGCTGCTTGATCATCCTGATGAAGACGTAATGGTGACAAGAGAGGAGAACCCGGTTTACGATACCGAGAAAACGGAAAGAAGAGCTATTGAGGAGGTTCCTGTAAGCTGCCATTCTGAACCCACCGTTCTCCTTGATTTTGTCTATCCTTCGGTAACAAACACGGATACACCTCATAAGCAGTATGTAAACCTTGATTCAAACGGTACAGATGAGGGGATGGAACTTACCATAAAGGTCAGGCCCAGGGATCTGGCGCAGAATGTGGACGAGTCGGCGGTTTACTGGAAAGTCACCGCACACGAGGATAACAGTGCCCGCACAGATCCCAAAACCGGTATTAAACCTTACTGGACGCGTGCAGAATTGAGGGAATTTAACGGAGGTGAAGTAAAATGTTTCACTAAGTTTGTTGACCGGGAATCATCAATTGTGCTTGTGTGCGGAGTTGCAGGCGGGGACCGCTTTACCGTTGAGGTGGGAAGTGATGGGAAGAATTATCCTTTGAGGTTGGAGGTGGAGAACTGGAGGAAGTTGTGGTATGAGCTCCAGGCGCCTGATTTTATGGAATTGGATTCAGGAGATTATCCCCGAACAACAAGATCCTGGATGAAAGAAAGATTAGCTAATGTTTTTGTAGAGTATAGATGTAAAAATTCAATAGTGTTTTCAAAAGATGATTCTCCTGCAATAAATATTTATGAGCCTTCATATTTTAATCTTCCAGCAACAGGGAGAGCAGATAATTTGCTGTATGTATACCCTGGTGAAGGTGGAACACCGAAACCCTTTAGTCCTACACACAACCAGACAGTTAATGTGCACCTTTGTGATAAAGCATTCAGTACAAATGGATTGAGGAAACGAGCCATTGGACCGGTTGTTACAAACTTGATTAATGGTAAATTTATTTATAATGTCCTAAATGTTTATCCGAGGAATAATATATTAGCAATAGATTTAAGCAGTTTTAGTTGGCAATTAGTTGTTCATCCAGGTTATACCCCGGATACACAGCTTCGAATGAGCGGTACCAATGAAGGCTGGACAATTACAAATAACTACAGAGAAATCACATTCATACCGCCTGAAGACCTTAGGGGTCATATTGGGAATAATGTAGAGCCTAAATGTTCGATTCAAATACGGATGAAAATTAAAACCAGTTATGAGATAAACGGCAACTCTCGTGGGCACCAACAAGTGATGGTATTCAAGAAAGAATATCCATTAGCTATGGCATGTACGATATGTCATGAGCTGGGACACAATATGGGAATGACAATTTTAAAAGGTAGAAACTCATTACCACCAGGTTTACCGTTTCCAAAAAATGTTGATGAGTTGCTTGATGATGACAGTGGTGAGTATGGTTATTATTATCGCAACAGAACTAGTACCAAAGAAGTTTACGGAAGCAATGGTGTCCGAGGGCCAAACCATGTTGGTAGCCATTGTGCCTTTGGTATTTCGAGAAGGCATTCTCTTTCTAATTTGAGAAGGCAAAATGGAAGTTGTATTATGTATGGAGAAGGGGGTAATGTGGTAACTCGTAATAATTATTGCCCAGTTTGTTCCAGATATCTAAAAGCCAGACATCTGAATGATATTGTTAAAACATGGATCGGAAGATAAGGGGTTTCATAGCCTTGTACCCGTTACAACCATTTAGAAAACGATACTCTCTAAATAGCAAATTTGTCTATTATTCTTTTTTGTTGTTCTTAATATCTGGATTTACAATAGTATGTAACAGTAGAAAAGAGCATCCTTTTTTTGAGGAGAACCTAATGAAACAAGAAGATATTTTTCAAATTAATGATGAGGATTACTTTGACAATCCTTATAAATTCGAAGATTCTGTGCTTGACAAACAATTTCAAAAAAACACTCTTGGAATCTTCATTGGCTGTCCTAAATTTATTGATATTGAAACGAAAAAACATTTACCAATGCTCTTTTATGAATGCCGAACATTCAAAGATATTCGGTTTTTTCCTTTAAGTGATTTTGCCGTTATAAGTGTAACAGATCTTGACAGAGGCAAGGTGCACACAAACTTACTTGAGCCGATGGTTGATGAACCAATTGAACCTGAACCTGAAAGGCCAACTGCTGATTCGCTAATACCTGAAGGTAGAGCAGCACAGTTTGGAGTTTACGATTTGAGGAACTTGCTCCAAATGAGATGGGTAAGGAGCAATCTATTAGTAACCCTGTTTTTACATGACCAGTACTCAAACAGGGTTTTCCTCAGTATGGGTGAAACTGGTGATACACCAGAATCTATAAGAGATGCTGTTTTAGCTGACTTAGAAAAGTATCAATATGGGTCTGCTACGATTCCTGATATAATTCTATACCCTCAGTACGAAAAACAGGAAAACTCACCCGATGTTCCAGAACAAACCGGTATTGTCCTTCGCTCAGACCCATCATTTACAATTGAAAATGATGATCCATATAATGTATACGGATCATTTAACCTCCAGGCTTTTGACCATGAACTAATACCTGAATCGGATGAACATAATTTCTCTGCTGTTGTTCCTTTAACCTTCATCATTTCAGGCTCACTTCAGGGTGTCATTGGAACAATGAATGTTTCAACACCAGCCCAATTGAACACAGAAAAAAATGCACACACAGTCGGCTATTTCACTCTTGACCTTAAAAAACACTTTCAATTTTATGAAGAACCACAGGAAGTAATCGTCTATGTTTCATCCCGTGCTCATTTAAACAGTCTCACATTTTTAATAGAAGATTGATTCCAAACCCAAATAGTGTTCCTGAGAAGAAAAAGGTCTGAGGCTGGTGGTTACTTGGCTCAGGTACTAATGCTTTTTTAGTTTAGGGTGGATCCTGTGATGAGAAAGGCGCAGCCTGAGTCAAAAGCAAACAGTCGTGCCAAACAGTCACATAAGAGTTTTAAATCCAACATTCCAACCCCATTCATTTAATTATTAAGGATGAGGGTGAAGGTGAATATTTCCGGGAAAAATAATACCCAAAGACAGTTACTTACAGTTCATGATCGAGGACATATTATTGGCTTAACAATAGAAATTAACGGCGTAGGGATTAACCTGGGATATAACGGAGCCGCTCTTCGTGGAAACATCTGGATGAATACACATGCCGGAAATGTTCATCCGGTCGGTATGGCAAGGACCTTGGTGCATGAATTAGCGCACAATTGGGGGCAGGTATATGCTGATAAAAATACCGATGCAACTTTTGGCCGGCCACCATCTAAAAATTCCTGGTGTGCCGTTTCCAAAAGCAGTACCAGAAGGATATGTATACGGTGAAGATCGTGGGCACACCGGTACCCATTGTGCATACGGCCTAAATGCGTACGTAAGGTCGTTACGAGATTACAGCAAAAGTGAGCGGGCATTCCTTATGCGGCAATGTATCATGTATGGTTCA